>NZ_JBFRDK010000019.1:0-90137 GCF_052113545.1 Paenibacillus sp. TAF43_2 | reverse complement strand
GTATTAGGCACGCCGCCAGCGTTCGTCCTGAGCCAGGATCAAACTCTCCAAATTGGTGTTTGAAATGCTCATTACTTTTTTATCGCTTTTTTCGCTTATCCCGAAGGATTTGCGAGGCAGTTATTACTCGTTGTTCAGTTTTCAAAGAACAATTCATTCTTTCGTGTCAACCGCGTTTTTCGTATCGGCGACTTTTATAATATATCACATTCGCCCAAGTTAATGCAAGCTTTTTTTTAAATTCTTTTTTCAAAGCTTGTTTACTTACTCTTGGGGCGAGAACTAATGTAGCACATAATTGAATACAGAGTCAACCTTTTCCTTAAACCTTTTTTCAAAATTGCTAAACCACCACCCACTGGAGCCCAACGATTAAGGCTACTCCAGGTACACCTAAAGTAAGTACAGTTCCTATTGTTATAGGGTTCAGCGGGATATACATCCCTGGAACAAGACCTGAATAGTTTAACAAGTACAGCAAACCAGCCRCCAAAACAAGATGAAGCGAGAAGCTGCGTAGCCATCCCCATGATAACCTGTTCTTAAGCAGTACGACTGCTAACAGGAGAGAAGATCCAATAAAAATCGATAACCATATTGTCTTCACACTCTCACCCCTCTCCATGCTGGCCAGTTCTTGCTGGTACGCTTTGCCAATCGAAGCAGCATCTCATATCGCTTTTCTGCTGTGATCATACAATATATCGCGTAATCCACTTGATCCTTGCCGACTGCGTAATTAAAGAAACGATTCGCATTTTCCCATTCACGGTGTGCCTCAACAATTTCGGCTCGGATGTCATCCATTTGGTTCATCCCTTTTTTTAATTCGAGCTGGCCTGTATTGCTCATATCTATCCCTCCCGCTTGTCCTCACTACATCATGTTCATTACTATATGTATAAGCTTGGACATTAGAATAGAACGGGATATTAAAAGGAACACCTTATCAAAACGACAAAAACGGCAGATCGATTAATTTCTCGACCTGCCGTTTTCTATATTGATTATGACTAGTTTATTTCTCTTCGACCTTCTAATGCTTTGGACAAAGTAACCTCATCCGCATATTCAAGATCACCGCCAACAGGCAAGCCATGCGCGATACGCGTAACTCGGATACCAAATGGCTTGATCAGCCGGGATAGATACATTGCTGTGGCTTCGCCTTCAATATTCGGGTTAGTGGCCAGTATAAGCTCCTGAACGCGTTCGTCGCTCAGCCTTCTTAACAGCTCAGCGATACGAATTTCGTCTGGACCGATGCCCTCCATAGGCGAAATTGCGCCTTGAAGCACGTGATAATGGCCTTGGAAGTCCTTCATACGCTCAATCGCAACAAGATCCTTAGATTCTTGAACAACACAAATGATGGAGTTGTCACGTGATTTATCCTGACAGATTCTACATGGATCTGTATCGGTTATATTGCAGCAAACCGAGCAATAGAACAAATTGCGCTTAACGCTTACTAGCGCCTTCGCAAAATCAATGACGTCGTCTTCCTTCATTCGAAGAACATGAAACGCCAGACGGGCGGCCGTTTTGGGTCCAATACCCGGTAATCGCGTAAAAGCATCAATTAATTTCGCTATCGGTTCTGGGTAATACAAAACTGGGTACAGCTCCTTTCAAACAAAAAACGCCTTCGGTGTCCCCTGGACACTGAAGCAGCTTTGACGGGGAAATAAAAGATAAGTATACACGTAATATACTTTCCTTTATTTCAAACAGAAGCAATACTGCTTCTTAGAACAATCCTGGAATTTTCATTCCGCCTGTGAATTTACCCATATCCTTATTTGCTAGATCATCCACTTTAGTTAGCGCATCGTTAACAGCTGTAAGGACAAGGTCTTGCAGCATTTCGACATCTTCCGGATCTACAGCCTCAGGTTTAATCGTAATGCTAAGAAGTTTCTTATGGCCGTTCGCAGATACGGTTACTACTCCGCCGCCCGCTGTTCCTTCAACCGTCTTTGTTTCCAACTCTTCTTGAGCCTTCATCATTTGATCTTGCATCTTTTTCACTTGCTTCATCATTTGGTTCATATTGTTCATTACCATTCACCTCATCATTAGAATTTAATCTTTATCCTTCACTACTACTAAATCTTCACCAAAAAGTTTGACGGCCTCTTCCACCCATACTGGCCGACTTGCAGCTTGTGGTGAAGCAGAAGATTCGGGCTCAAGCTGAAGCGCCTCGCTCTTCTGCGTACTAGCACCTTGTGCCGCTGCAGCCTGCCAGTCCTTCATCATAACCGTAACGATACGGAATGAACCGCCGAGTACATCATGCATGACTTTCTCAATAATCTCGCGATTGGCCGGCTTCTCGGTCGTTTCTCGGTGCATCGTATTCTTGAACGCTACGAGAATGGCATCGTCAGCAGAAGCAACCGGTTCACCGTCTTTCAGCCAAGCATGGACCGTAATCTTAGCGTCCTTCACACCCTGCAGCACATCGTTCCACTTCATTCTGAACTGATTGAATTCTGGACTGCCTGCTGTTGCCAGGTACGGATCAAGCTTGACTGCGGACCGTACTATGCCGCCTGAGCCGCCGAATGAACTGCGAACCGCATTAGTACGTGCTGCTTGCTTGCTGGCCGCGCTGTCAGCCGAAGAAGCGCTGTTCCCGCTACCTACTCCATTTTGAATCGCTTGCTCTAGTTTACGCTCCAATGCCTCAATCTGCTGACGCAAACGTCCTACTTCAGCTGATTGTCCGCCGCTTGATGCTGAAGCAGCTGCACTTGCAGAAGCCGCTCCGCCTGAAGATTGCTCGTCATTTAACGTGCAAAGCTTCATAAGCGCTACTTCAAACAAGGTTTGAGGCTGCGAGGCATGCTTAAGCTCCACTTGATAACGGTTCAACGTATCAATCATAGCGAACAATCGCTCTGGAGTGAAGGCCTCGGCCATCATTTTGAAGCGTTCAGGATCAACGATCCTCTCTGTTACTGCGCCGCCCTGCGGAGCAAGCTTCATAACAAGCAAATCACGGAAATAATATATTAAGTTTTCCATGCATTTGTCCGCACTTTTGCCGGCTTGCATCAAGCTTTCCACGAGCGGCATAACAGCTGCTACATGACGATCCTTCACAGCCTCCGCCAGTTGGTAGAAATGATCAGCGGCCATGCCGCCTGTCACATCTACTGCCGCGTCGAGAGTAATGCGATCACCTGCAAAAGCAGAAACCTGCTCCAGCAAGCTGATCGCATCGCGCATTCCGCCTTCCGACAATCTTGCAATATAAGCAAGCGCATCTTCGTCGGCCTGTATGCTCTCTTCACGGCAAATCTTAAGCAAGTGCTGCGTCTGCTCTTCAAGCGATACCTGCCTGAAATCAAACCGTTGACAACGGGAGATAATCGTAGCAGGCAGCTTATGCGGTTCGGTCGTCGCCAAGATAAAGATAACATGCCCCGGCGGCTCCTCCAATGTTTTGAGCAAGGCATTAAATGCCTCGGCCGTAAGCATATGTACTTCATCTATAATATAAACTTTGAACCGCACTTCTGAAGGTGCATATCGCACTTTATCACGAATATCACGAATTTCATCAATACCGCGATTAGATGCAGCATCAATCTCAATTACATCCATAATATGTCCCGCGGTAATCCCTATGCAAGCATCACATTCATTACATGGCTCTTCAGCCGGACCACGTTCACAGTTAACCGCTTTGGCTAATATTTTCGCAGCGCTTGTCTTCCCGGTTCCTCGCGGCCCATTAAAAAGATAAGCATGAGATACACGCTGCTCACGAATAGAATTTTGCAGCGTTTGAATAATATGCTGTTGTCCAACCATGTCCTGAAACGTCTGCGGACGCCAGGCACGGTATAAAGCGATATGTGACACGCAGACCTTTCCTTTCAAGTTGCCTTTTCATTTACAATAAGCAAAAGCACCTTCGGTCCTGTGGACGCTGAAATTGCTTTGCATTGCGAAATATAAGAGTAGTATTAGAAAATAATATACTTTCTTATATTTTAAACCATTGCTACTCCCCTATTATACAACAACTGTGTAGCAAGCAAAACTTTCTTTTGCTAAGATTTTACCCTATTAAAACAACAGCAATAAACAAAAACACCTGCATTCGCTAATTCCGACAAAAACATCGAACAGCGATCACAGGTGCTACTTTTGCTATAAGCAAATCATATTAGAAAATTTTAGTACCGTGCACCTACTCCTGATAAATACGACCCAGGCGACATCCTTGCACTACAGCTCGAGTCAGGCACTCCCCCGGCACATGAACTAATTTACTTATGGCTGCTTCCTTCCGGACCTGACCAAGTTCATAAACGTCCATTGCGGAGGACCCAACTGTCAACACTGCTCGCAAGTGCCAAGACCCTACATCAGTATAACCTCAAGTAGGAATTCAACCTCGCTACAGCGGATTGCGAGTTACAGGGCACCGCTACCTCCCCATCTAGCACGGCAAAAATAAGTATAGCCGATTCCGTCCTAAAGCGCAACTCGTGGTTGAAATTGGACGAATGCCAGAGCTACCTTTTGGCTTCTACATGAACCTTATACCGAGGCATATTGTACTGAACGACCGACTGGGCCTTTGCTCGCAGCTCTTCGACTTGAACGTCGGACAGTGCTTTATTTGCTTTTACATTCACATGAAGATCGGTACCGTTAAAATAAATTTGCGTATGCTCGATGCCGGAAATCGGCTTCAACACCTGCTCAATGAATTTTCCATCTGCATTATAATTAAGATACTGATAACGATTCGGTAAATTCGGATTGCTGTTGGAATAACCCATGTATCCATCATGACCGTAGGTTTTCAGCCTGTTTTCTTGCTTGCTTTTTCCGTTCCCACATCCTGAGATCGTCATGGCTAACAGAAATAAGCAAGCCAGTAAGGCTGCCATTTGAAATAAACCAAATCGTTTACTCAAACCGAATGTTTGTTTATTCAATCAAAAAACCTCCCTTCTATCCAATAGGATGGCTGAGGGAGGCTCTTGTATTCTGCCAAATAAAGGCGGAACGATTTGTAGGATTAAATACCGTATTTCTTCTTGAAACGATCGACGCGGCCGCCAGCATCCAGGAACTTTTGCTTACCCGTGTAGAATGGGTGGCATTGGGAACAAACCTCTACGCGAAGACTCGGTTTAACCGAACCAGTCTCGAAGGAATTTCCACAAGCGCAAGTTGCTGTAATGATGTGGTATGTCGGATGAATAGCTTGTTTCATCTCGTTCACCTCTTTCTGCCCTGAATCGCATGCGGACTCAGAGTTAAATCGCACATCTCGGATTATAGCATGAACTTATTTGCTGTTGCAATGAATAATCAGTGATATGGTTAATATTAGCCGAATTTACTACCTAATAGGTACTTATCGACGTAATGCGGCTGGTGGAACATGTGTATAAGAGCCAATAACTACACCCGGCAGCTCTTCACGGAAAATTTCAAGCATTTGCTTCATCCCGTATATTTCACCTTGTGCCTTAGGAATAATCGCTAAGTAGCTTTCAGGATCGATATTCAGGTTGCGCATTTGAATGAGTTTTAGTCCAGTACGCTTAACGAATCCAATCATCGCTTCTATTTCTTCCTCACGGTCAGTGACCCCTGGGAAAATCAAATAGTTGATCGACGTATATACACCATTGTCAGAAGCATACTTCAAAGACTTCTCAACATTTTTTAAGTTGTAGCCGCGAGGCTTATAGTAAGCATTATAGTGATCATCAAGTGCACTGATCGTACTTACGCGCATTAGATTAAGGCCTGCATCAACTATCGCACGCATGAAATCAGTCAATCCCGCGTTCGTATTAATGTTAATGTATCCAAGCGAGGTTTGACTGCGAACACGTTTCATAGCCTCAACAATGATTTTAGCTTGTGTTGAAGGTTCCCCTTCACAGCCTTGACCGAAGCTAATGATGGATTCCGGCTCGCGCAAATGCTCAAGCATAATTTCAACGATCTCATCAACAGTCGGCTTAAAATTCATCCGCGTCTGCGGAGCAACAAAGCCGCTATCGTCAGGTTGTTCAGAGATACATCCGAAGCAGCCTGCATTGCAAGAATACGATACCGGAACAGCACCCTCCCATCTTCCTAGAAATGTGTTGGAAGAGGTTAAGCACTCATAACCTAGAGCACAGTTCGACAGATGCTTATAAAGACGATTATCCGGATATTTAGCAAGAATACGCTCTACTTGAATACCTAGTTCGCCACGGTCGCAATTAAGCGGGTCCCATCTTTCAGGATCGTCACTTTGCTCAGCCGTTACATAAAAGTTACCGTCTTTCCATACGACAGCTGTATATCCGAACAATGGCAGCTTCTCGTTCTTGTCCGCTTTCACATAGCCCGGCAAGCATAGACGAGTAAATCCTTGCGGAAGCAAGGCGCCGACTGCTTGAGCTCCACCTTGCAATGCCTGCATCTCGCCCGTGCTCGGATTAAGACCAATGGGTCTAGTGAAAGGCAGGCTAACAAGAGTTGCTCCATTAGGTAGCGGAATTAATTCCTCCTCCATAATTTCGACAATCATATCGCCGCTTCTTCCCAAAGCTATAAAGTCGGGATGGTCAAATACATTTCCGTTTTTATCCGCATATACGAGATTCATGTTGTTCTCCCTCCTGCGGTCTTACGATCCGTGCGTAGTTCTAGGCGTAGGACGCCTGCTGGTCGCTGTAGTACTGCTCTTTATACCGGACCGCTCCGGTTTCGCTTCAACTGTTGTATCAAGAGACATGAGGAACTGTTCGTTGTTCTCACTATCTTTAAGTTTCTTCAAGAAATTATCTACATAATCAGGCGTATCTGTCATACCTCTGCGGATGGCCCAAACCTTCTCCAGCTCTTCCTTCGTAAGCAGCATTTCCTCACGTCTAGTTCCAGATCTGCGCAAATCAAGCGCAGGGAAAATACGACGCTCAGAAAGCTTACGGTCTAGATGGAGCTCCATATTGCCCGTACCTTTAAATTCTTCATAAATGATGTCATCCATACGTGATCCTGTTTCGATCAGCGCAGTCGCAAGTATAGTCAAGCTTCCGCCCTCTTCCACGTTTCGAGCCGAACCAAAAAACCGTTTTGGACGGTGGAACGCTGCTGGATCAATACCGCCGCTAAGCGTACGACCAGATGGAGGAATAACCAAGTTATACGCCCTAGCAAGACGGGTGATACTATCCATCAAGATGACAACGTCCTTCTTATGCTCAACAAGACGAAGCGCTCGCTCAAGTACAAGCTCTGCTACTTTGATATGGTTCTCGGGCAGCTCATCAAATGTGGAGGCGATAACTTCACCCTTCACGGAGCGCTGCATATCAGTAACTTCCTCTGGACGCTCGTCAATAAGCAGAACGAACAATTTGATATCGGGACGATTTTCGGAAATGCTGTGGGCGATTTCTTTAAGAAGCAAGGTTTTACCTGTCTTCGGAGGAGCAACAATTAGACCGCGTTGGCCAAGTCCTACAGGAGCAAGCAAATCCATCATTCGAGTGGAAAGCTTCGACTGTGTCGTCTCAAGCACTAGCTTCTTTTCTGGATAAAGAGGAGTAAGCGCAGGAAAGTGCAATCGTTCGGAAGCCGTTTCCGGATTTTCGCCGTTAACAGCATTTACTTGCAATAGACCAAAATAACGCTCATTCTCTTTCGGCGGACGGCATTTACCTGAAACAAGATCGCCGCTTCTCAAATCAAATCTGCGAATTTGAGATGCTGAAATATAAATATCTTCCTTGCTCGGCAAATAGTTAATAGGCCGTAAAAATCCGAAGCCTTCTGACAAAATATCAAGGACGCCTTCCATGAACATAAGGCCGCTCTTCTCTGCTTGCGCTCGAAGAATTGCAAAAATTAATTCCTTCTTCTTAAGTGTTCCGTAATAGGGAACTTGAAATTGCTTCGCCAATTTGTAAAGGTCGGTCAATTTCATCTCTTCTAGATCTGCGATCTGAAGGTCTGTCATGTTCTCACCACTTTATTTAATTTTCATTATGATTTTGTATATCTAGTAAAATCATAGGATTGATTATCCATCATTGCCGAATTAGACGCCGTCTATTCCACAGCGTCTGCATCGTCCTATTCCTTATGAAGTGGCTTCCGTTTCACGCCAAACTTCCGCACCCAGGCGGCATAAGTTTTCTACTAGATTATCATAACCTCGGTCAATATATTCGACGCCCGAAATTTCAGTAACGCCTTCTTCAACAGTCAAAGCAGCGACAACAAGTGCAGCCCCTGCGCGTAAATCAGCAGCCTTAACTTTTGCAGCACTCAGCTTGCCGCCTTCAATAACAGCTGAACGGCCCTCAACACGAATATCCGCTCCCATGCGAGTGAGCTCAGGAACATGCTTAAATCTAGTACCGTAAACATAATCAGTTAAAATACTGACTCCATTCGCTTGTGTAAGCAAGGTTGTCATTGGAGATTGTAAGTCCGTAGGGAAACCAGGGTACACAAGTGCCTTTACATCAATGGACGAATAATTAGGTCCGCCAATAATACGGATGGATTCATCCATCTCAATAACTTGAACACCCATCTCTTCAAGCTTAGCGCTCATCGCTTCCAAGTGCTTCGGAATAACATTATCAATAAGGACATCGCCGCGCGTTGCTGCAGCTGCAATCATATACGTACCGGCTTGAATTCGATCGGGAATAATGGAATGGCGGCAGCCATGCATCTGATCGACGCCTTCAATACGAATCGTCTCAGTCCCGGCACCTTTGATTTTTGCGCCCATGGCATTAAGGAGAGTAGCTACATCTATAATTTCAGGCTCTTTTGCCGCATTTTCAATAATCGTTATTCCTTTGGCCCGCGAGGCAGCTAGCATGATATTAATCGTTGCTCCAACACTTGAAACGTCAAGGTAAATCTTTGCGCCTCGTAATTGCTCAGCATGAATTCGAATAGATCCATGATCATTAGTTACCGTGGCACCAAGTGCTTCAAACCCTTTAATATGCTGATCAATTGGTCTAGGCTCAAAGTTGCAGCCCCCTGGCATTCCGATTGTCGCTTCACCAAACCTACCAAGCATTGCCCCCATCAAATAATAGGATGCGCGCAGCAATTTCACTTTGCCGTTTGGCATCGGTTTGGAGACAAGCGCGGAAGGATCAATGCGCATCATATCGCCATCACGTTTTACGACTGCGCCAAGCTCCTGCAAAATTTCACTATATACAGCTACATCACTTATAATAGGCAAATTATCCAACACAACTTCTGATTCTGCTAAAATAGCAGCAGGTACAAGAGCCACCGCGCTGTTCTTGGCTCCGCTGATTTGAACGGTACCGCGAAGCGGCCGTCCACCGCGTATCATCAATTTCTCCATCTAATTATAGTTCCTCCCGTAGATTGGAAGAGAATAAAGGAAAAACCGCCAAAGCAAGCGAGTGTTAAACCCACTTGCCGTTATGAGGCGGTTTATTCCTTTGCTCCTGTTATTACACATAGTTGTTACTTCCGAACAAACGGATTTTTGTTAGTAACAGCCAGCTTCTCAATTCGCACAGCTGTCAAGTATTGGCGTAGTTCCAACGAATCAGCGTTAGCTATTTGTTTTCTTGGAATTGTATTTGTAAAAGCAACATGTTTCTCTCAAAGGGATACTGCAACTGAAATTAAAATCATGATCAAAATCAAATCGATTGGAAGACTAGATTTTTTTGGCCCCGGCACACGCCATTGCAGCAGTGAATGGAATGCCCATATATTTCAAGGCGCTTTCGCTGACCTTGCAAATAAACGGTGATTTTTCTTCCTTAGCAGCTTCAACAATCGTTTGTGTAATTACCCTGATGTCTGTGTTGAACTGGACTACTGTTTCTTGCTTGCTATAAGCGCCTGGCAAAATTCATTCATAGGAACTAACAAGATCGCTGTCTTCCTCGTAAATGTTATCTTTCTTCCTCCAGCTCGGTCCGACTTGTCATTCTGAGACATTATAACATAATGAGCCTTGGAATAGTAAAGCTTGTTTTGCTATTGCCAATAAATGAAAAAAACGGCATCGCCTTCAAGTAAGAGACGATGCCGTTTATTTGCTAAATCAGGAGCCTATTGCAAAACGACTTGTGGAGTTGCCGCCTCGCAGCTGCATATTAACCGCAATTCGCATCTCATCGATGTCGAAAGGTTTCGTAAAGTGCATTAATGCCCCGA
Organism: Paenibacillus sp. TAF43_2; assembly: GCF_052113545.1. Taxonomy (NCBI): domain Bacteria; kingdom Bacillati; phylum Bacillota; class Bacilli; order Caryophanales; family Paenibacillaceae; genus Paenibacillus; species Paenibacillus sp. TAF43_2. Next base: position 79,922 of record NZ_JBFRDK010000019.1, on the reverse strand, counting down.
GATCCGTCGCTTCTTTAATCATATCCAATTCACCATATGCGGTCATCATGATGACTTTAATGTTTCGGTCGATAGCTTTCACATGCTTTAAAATTTCCAAACCATCCATGCCGGGAATTTTCATATCCAACAGAACAAGATCTGGAGCATCGTTCTTGACGATTTCCAAAGCCAGCTTGCCATTAGACGCTTGGAACGTATTATAGCCCTCGCTGCTGAAAACTTCCATAAGCAATACGCGAATACCGTTCTGATCATCAACGATCAACACTTTCTTCTTATCCAACTCCAAATCCCCCCGCAAATGAGTTTACCCAGAAAATGGCCAACTCTTCCATAATCGTTAATATATTCGCTAAAGTGGGTATATAATCCTTCTCGTTAAGAGAAAAACTTATCTGTTGTTGTTAAAGAATCTGCCATTGATCATAAATGCAATATATTACTCGGAATGGTTAAGCGCGGCTTGTACAAATCCGCGGAACAATGGCTGCGGACGGTTCGGTCTAGACTTGAATTCCGGGTGGAATTGAACAGCCAAGAACCAAGGATGATCAGCCATTTCCACAACCTCAACAAGACGGCCGTCTGGAGAAGTTCCAGAAATAGTAAGACCAACAGATTCAATTGCTTCACGGTACTCATTGTTAAATTCATACCGGTGACGATGACGCTCATAAACGAGCTCGTCGGCATATTCACGCTCAGCAAGCGTACCTGGCTTAAGTTTACAAGGGTAGAGACCAAGACGCATCGTGCCACCCATATCTTCAACATCCTTCTGATCCGGCAGCAAGTCAATAACCGGATATGGAGTGGATGAATTAATTTCAGAGCTATTCGCACCAGCTAGTCCCGCCACATTTCGAGCATATTCAATGACAGCTACCTGCATGCCAAGGCAAATGCCGAAAAACGGAATTTTGTTTTCACGTGCGTATTTAATCGCTGTAATTTTGCCTTCAATACCGCGATCGCCAAAGCCGCCTGGCACAAGAATACCATTAACGCCTCTAAGCTGTTGCTCGACATTCTCTTCCGTAAGCTCATCTGCATGCAGCCAACGAATTTTCACTTCTGAGTCGGAAGCAATACCCGCATGCTCTAGCGACTCTACAATACTGAGGTACGCATCATGCAACGAAACATATTTACCAACAATTGCAATTTCCGTCTTCTTATGAAGCGACTTTACACGCTGAACAAGGCTTTCCCATTCGCGCATATCCGGCTGTTCTGTCTTAAGCTTCAGATGATTAACAACGATCTCGTCGAGGCCTTCCTCACGAAGCATCAATGGCACTTCATACAAAGTGGACGCATCGCGGCATTCCACGACTGCATTCGCATCGATATCGCAGAACAAGCCAATTTTACGTTTCAAATCTTCAGCAAGCGGATGCTCTGTACGGCATACGATTACGTTCGGTTGAATACCGATGCTGCGCAATTCCTTAACACTATGCTGCGTCGGTTTTGTTTTCACTTCACCTGCCGCTTTGATGTAAGGAATAAGCGTTACGTGGATGTACATTACATTGTCGCGCCCGATATCGCTTTTGATTTGACGAATAGCTTCAAGGAAAGGCAAGCTTTCGATATCACCAACCGTACCGCCGATTTCTGTAATAACAACATCAGAACCCGCTTCTTTGCCCGCACGGAATACACGGTCTTTAATTTCGTTCGTAATATGCGGGATTACCTGAACAGTTCCACCCAAGTAGTCGCCGCGGCGCTCTTTGGTAATTACGTTGGAATAGATTTTGCCGGACGTCACATTGTTGTTCTTCGACAAGTTAATGTCGATAAACCGTTCATAGTGACCAAGATCCAAATCTGTTTCTGCACCATCATCGGTAACGAATACTTCTCCGTGCTGATATGGACTCATTGTTCCTGGGTCGACGTTGATGTATGGATCAAACTTCTGAATCGTTACTTTGAGGCCCCTGTTCTTCAGCAATCGGCCAAGCGAGGCTGCTGTTATCCCTTTGCCCAAGGACGACACTACGCCGCCGGTTACAAAAATATATTTGGTCACTGTGATGATACCCTCCAAGCCCTATGGTTAATGTTTAGGTTTGCCCATTTACTCGATAAACATGGATGCGGATACACTCCGCCTATCCATCCAATTTGTGGGAATGCATCCTACAGACCCATCCCTCACAAACAAAAAAAGTGACACCCGTAGCAACGGGGCACTTTTCCTTTTTTGGCATATATAAAAATACAAGCAAGCATCAGCAATGCGTTATGCTCTACTTCTATTTCACCGCGAAACTTGACCTTCTCGTCAAAAGACGAAAACGAGTCGTTTGCGCTTGTATGCGTTATTTGTTAACCGAATCTTAAGCCCATGAGATAGTTTACTCTGCGCTCGTAGCAACTGTCAAGCGAAACTGACTGGATATTCCTCACGCCAGTTCAAACGACTAAGCCATCTGTATAGAGCAGAGCTCGTACCGCAGAAAAGTATAAGAAGAAGGATAAGCTGGGTGCTTAGACCGCCTTATACTTTCAGCAAACATTTACTTGTCAGACTCGTCGTCGTCTTCAAATTCCTCATCATCCGACTCATCATCATCCGCATCGAGTTCACCGTCGACTTCTTCCTCGTCCAGCTCCTCGTCGTCGATTCCAACTTCCTCATCGACTTCAGCTTCCTCTTCCGCCTCTTCGAAGTCCTCGCGGTCCTCGTCGAATACATCGTAGTCTTCTTCAGCCTCTGCGTAAGTATCCTCTTCTTCGTCCGCAAATACATCATCATCTTCGAGATCATCATCATCGTTAATGATACGCGTACGCTTCGCATTACCTACAGGATCTTCAGAACGCTCAACTGGATACCAGCGTTTCAGCCCCCACATGTTGCTGCCAACGCAAGCGAAACGTCCATCAATGTTGATTTCTGTATACACTTGGGCGATGAACTGGTTGATTCCGTCTGCGGAAAGACCGCGTATTTTAGCGATCTCCATCATTAGATCGCGATAGTAGTAAGGCGTATTAGCCGCTTTCAGCACTTCAAAGGCCAAATCGACCATAGGCATTTCCTTCATACGTTCAGGATCCAGCTTTAACGTGAAATTGCTGCTGCTCATATGGACACATCCTCTCTTGCCATTCAATTTATGTACTCGTTCTTACCTATAAAATGCAAGGATCGTGTACGTTATTCTCTTATACACCGCTCACATTTAATCGCAAAACGATCGGTAACTGCCAGAGGCTCGCACCCGTCGTTTACGCTAGTCACAGTATAGTAAAACCTATTTCCTGCAAAAAAGCAAGCGGATCACGCTGCTGCAGTATAGCTTGGACTTCTATGCAAAAAGCGAAAGGATAGTCCTTCCGCTTTGACTGTATCCATCCGGCCATGACACGAGGCAACGCACCTTGGTCGTAAGAGCCCCTGAGAACTCTTTGTTCATCGTATGTCCCCAGTCGGTTTTTGACACGGTTTTCAGCCTAATTATGTGAAAAAAGGCAAGTTGCTCATGCGTTATAGAGCGCTCGTTCATACAATAGTTCAGCATGGTCCGTCGGGRGGGGAAGCCAAGTTTGGACACCGTCGCTTTTATCCGTATGTTGCAGGATACGATGGCTCGCACGGACACAACGACTGTAAAGCGTATCATTCGCTTTCAGCGTGCGAGCGACTACCGATACTTCCTACAGCAATTGCCTAAAGTCACTTCATCATCTTTACCGCAAAAAAGCATTAGACAAATGCCCAGCATTCTTGGAATAGCCTGCACATTGCCGGCCGAGGAATCATTAGAGCGATTCGCCGGGCGTGTTTGGATTGAGAAAGATTGTAAAATCAGCGTGCATTCTTCTCCACAAAAGTCGATTATTGTAGATAAGGGCATCCCCTGGGGTGTAAACCAGATTAAAGCCCCGCTGGCTTGGAGCACGACAACCGGTCACCGGGTCAAGGTCGGCGTCATCGATACAGGAGCTGACTTCAGCCATCCAGATCTTCGCCAATCACTCTCTAGGGGCATCAACCTTCTCAATCGCAGCATGCTCCCTCATGATGATAACGGTCATGGTACACATATTGCAGGTACCATCGCCGCAGCAAATCAATTACAGGGCATGATTGGCGTAGCCCCGCGGGCGTTAATCTCGCCGGTCAAAGCTTTTGACCATAATGGGAGCGCCTTCGTATCCGACATTATTCTCGGTATTGAATGGTGTATCCGCAATCGCATGAACGTCATCAACATGAGCTTCGGTATGAAGACAAAAAGCAAAGCGCTGCTTGGAGCTGTCATTAACGCCCACAATGCAGGCGTCATTATCGTTGCTTCCTCCGGCAATGACGGGAAGCGCCGTTCCGTTGATTATCCGGCACGCTACCCTCAAACGATTGCTGTTGGCGCTACGAATAAACTCCGCCGCGTTGCACCATTCAGCAATCGAGGCTCCTATATTGACGTTTACGCGCCTGGCGACAAAATCGTATCCGCATGGCTGCGCGGCAAATACAATGAAATGAGTGGAACCTCCATGGCCACCTCGCATGTCAGCGGAGCAATCGCGCTTCTGCTCGCACATAAGCCGGGACTTACGCCTACCGAGATCAAGACAATTATTAAACGATCCGTTCAGCCCCTTAGAGGCAGTAAAGCCCGCCGAACGATCGGCGAGCTTGACGTGATGCGTATGATGCAAACCGTGGATAAAGTATGAGTCCACGGTTTATTTTTATGAAACAAAGCTTACATGCGTTCTGGAGCAGAAACGCCGACCAAACGAAGCACATTCGCAATAGCGATACGTACGGCTCCAAGCAAGGCTAAGCGCGCTTGCGATTGCTCAGCATCTTCTGTGATGACGCGCTCCGCTCTATAATAGCTATGGAACTGGGAAGCCAGCTCGTATACATAACGAATAAGACGATGAGGCGCATATTGTGCTGCAGCCTCAGAGATCTCCTGCGGCAGCTCACCAACTTTACGAAGAAGATCGAACTCGCCCTCGGCAGTCAGCTTGCTGAAATCGATAGTGTCCGTGGATTTAAGAACGATGCCTTGTTCCTCCGCTTGTCTGAAAATACTGCAAATCCGAGCGTGCGCATATTGAACATAAAACACAGGGTTCTCATTTGAAGTAGAGATCGCCAAATCCATATCGAAATCAAGATGCGAATCCATGCTCCGCATGGAGAAGAAGTAACGAATCGCATCGATGCCCACTTCATCCATCAGATCCTGCATGGTAACCGCTTTGCCCGTACGCTTCGACATTTTCATTTTCTCGCCGTTCTGGAACAAGCTGACCATCTGTGCAATTAACACGGTCAGTTTCTTCGGATCGTTGCCTAGTGCCTCCATCGCTGCTTTCACACGCGGAATGTAGCCATGGTGATCGGCACCCCAAATGTTGATCATCTGATCGAAGCCGCGTCCGTATTTATCCATATGATATGCGATATCCGGTGTCAAATAGGTATATGAGCCGTCATTTTTCACGAGCACGCGGTTTTTGTCGTCGCCAAAAGTCATGGTAGACAGCCATGTCGCTCCTTCTTCTTCATAGACATGCCCTGTCGCCTTCAGCGTTGCAAGACCTTGCTCCACTTGTCCGCTCTCGTATAATGCTGTTTCACTGTACCAAACGTCAAAACCAACGCGGAATCTTCCGAGATCGCGTTTAATTTTATCTAGCTCCCGTTCAAGGCCAAACTGGCGGAAAAACGTAAAACGTTCTTGATCCGGCAATTCCAGCAGCTTATCGCCTTCTTGCTCGACAAGAAGTTTTGCAAAGCCAATAATGTCCTCGCCATAATAACCATCCTCCGGCATTTCCGCCGCTTGACCAAGCGCTTGACGGTAACGAGCTTCGATGGATACAGCTAGGTTCTCCACCTGCTTGCCCGCATCATTAATATAATATTCGCGCGTAACATCATATCCCGCATAATCAAGTACATTGCACAATGCATCGCCAACTGCTGCGCCGCGAGCATGTCCAAGATGCAGGCTGCCCGTAGGATTCGCGCTCACGAATTCTACCTGTACACTTTTGCCGGAACCATCCGAAGTACGTCCATAGTTTTCTCCCGCTTCAAGCGCTGCAGCCACAACCGGATAGAGATAGCTGTTATCCATACGGAAGTTAATAAAGCCCGGGCCTGCAATTTCCGCTGCTTGAATAGAAGCTTGCTTCGTATCCAAATGCGCAATAATCGCCTCAGCGATTTGACGAGGATTTTTCTTCGCCAGCTTAGTCAGCTGCATCGCTGCATTTGTTGCCAAATCTCCGTGCGATTTATCCTTAGGAACTTCAATCACAAACGCCGGAAGCTCTTCCCGCGCTGCCAAACCAGCCGCTACCGCTGCATCAGCGATCGCTGCTTTGACTTGTTCATACATCTTCTCTAATACATTTGCATTCATTAATTTTGTTCCTCCTGTATATGGAGCCGGATATGAAACCGACCCGACATTTGATCACCAACGTACAATTCATACTCCCATTCAAGTGTAAAAGGCAGCTGATCAGGCAATGTGTCCATCGCCTTCATTACACCATCTTCACCCGGCGCATGAAGCCGCAGCCGCAGCGTTTCTGCTTCAAGCGATAAAGATGTCATTTGTGATTGATAGCTGCCAGCTCTCCTATGTCCAGGAACAAAAAGCTGCTCCGATTCTATAGCGCCGCGCCGCACAACTGACATTTCTTCCGGCCGGAATCGAATAAGCGTCCGTATTTCGCCAGCTTCTGTATCGCCTTCCACTGCCGGCTCGATGTAGCGGATAAATATGGATTTCTCCTTGCGGAACCAATCCCCTTTGTAAGCATGAGTATGCGAGCTTCCATCCTGCACACTCTCCAAGGTAATTCGCACTTTCCTGCTGTCTGCCATCATCTTGCTCCTGTTATCAGTCTAATCTTATGTAACTACTATATACAGGTAGGCTCCGAATTTCAACGCCAGAGCCCGGTTAACTTGTTGCAAACGGTACGATTTCACGCCATGCCTCCACACGATCCTCGAGCGTTCGCATACGCGGAGTTGGAATCGGACTGGAGGAAGGCAGCTTGAGTAGCGTGATGCTTCGAAAGCTTTCATGCCCTTTATAAAATTTCTGAAAGGTATCGTATGCCTTGCTTCCGTTAAATGCAAAGCAGCGCAGCTCTGGATATTTGGCTACAAGCTCCGGCAGCTTCTGCGGTACGATTCCACGTATGTTCACATCCAAGCTGCCTTCGCGCTCGCAAGATTCGATAACATCCCATAGCGCTAAGCGATGCTCCTTTAAGAATGCGAGACGGTTGTCATACACAGGGTCCGGGTCAGATTCATTGAATAAACGATATATTATTTTCCACATAAAATTTTGCGGGTGTCCATAAAATTGCTTATGCTCAAGCGATTTTACGCTTGGTGCTGTCCCAAGAATCAGCACGCGCGATCGCTCATCGATAACAGGCGGAAACGAATAAATGCGCATGTCGTATAGCCCCCTAATCTATTTTTAAAAGCAGCAATAACGTCTTATTATAAGCCCATTCTAGCCTTGATCATACGATCGCATTTTCTGTTTGTATTAGAAAAAGACGCTTCCCGCTAAGATTACGCGGAAAACGTCTTTTTATCAATCCGAATCGATTATTTAGCCGGAATCTTTATGCTTTGACCCGGATAGATTCTATTCGGGTTCTTTAGCTTATTGTAGCTGGCTAATTTCTGCCATGTCGTTCCGTGCTCCAAAGCTATTGCATAAAGAGTATCCCCAGCTTTCACCGTATAAACCGAAGCTTGAGGAGCCGTTGGAACAGAAGTCGTTGGCTTCTCAGGTTTAGCTGGCTCTGTCGGCTTCGTCGGTTTTGTTGGTGTTGTCGGTTTTGTTGGTTCTACCGGCAATACTACTGACTTCGGACTTAGATTAAGCTTAAACTCTGCATAACCATCAGCTGTATCACCCGTGTAGGAAGTCAACTTATTCGCTTCCGCTGCACTCTTTGCTTCCGGTGACGTCTTGATTGTCACGTTCACGGTGTCATTAATTGCCGCTAGCGACCAGTTGCCGTCCGCTGCCGGATCAATCGTCTTGAAGGAGCGAATGTAGTCAATGACAACCTGGCGGTTCTCATCCGGGGAAGCAAGGATAATACGTTTGCCGTCTGGGTTTGCGAATTTGCTGGAAGATGCGCGATAGTTGTTCGTTGCAACAACGAACTTCTGATCCGCCTTAATTGGTTTTCCTTCAAACTGCAAATTAACGATCCGCTTCGCGCTTTCGTTCTTGAGCGCGCCGCCAGCTTCATACTTCGTCGGTTGTGCAACATCGATCTGATAGGTCACACCGTCAATTACATCGAAGTTGTACGTTGGAAAATCATAATTGATCAGCTCTTGCTTCTCTGTGCTTGATGCGTCGATCTGCTTGAATTGACCAGCCGACCACTCGAGCCATTCTTTAATCTCCGCTCCTGTGACGAGTACAGCATTCACAGTATTCGAGTACAAATACAAATCGGCAACATTCTTGATTGCAATATCGCCCGCCTGAATATTGGTATAATAATTCGGTCCTTGGCGGCCGCCAGCCTTAAACGGCGCTCCTGCCGAAAGAACAGGAAGCCCTTCATATTCCGTTCCCTGCAGCTGCTTCTCTACATACCATTTTTGTGCATTCGTAACGATCTGAATGGATGGATCATCTTGAACAAGAGCAAACCAGCTGTTGATTGACGCTGTCGTCTTGCCGACAGGCCCTCGCACATACGCAAGCGTATGCTCATGATCCTCTTTCACCGCATCGACAACAGCTTTGTCAGCTTCTACAAGAGGTACCTTATTTACCGCATCAAAGATAGGCTTAACCGTGCTTTTCGAATCGACAACGGCCCATTTCCCATCCTTGTTCTCCAGTGTTAAATCAATAATACCAAGATTATTTCCCCAGAAGCCCGGCTCAACCGCAGGCACTCCGTTAATCGTTCCTTTGGCGAGATCGACACCCGTTTTTCCTTCAAACGATTTGTCAGGGAATACTTTATGCGCATGTCCGAACAAAATCGCATTAATGCCAGCAACTTTGCTTAAATAGAGCACAGAATTTTCCATCAGCTCTGATTGCGGAATATCTTCAAAGCCCGAGTGCGGAATCGCAACAATGATATCCGCTCCCTTCGCTTTCATTTCTGGTACAAACTTTTCTGCCGTTTTGACAACATCCTTAACGATAACCTTGCCTTCTAGATGAGCTTTGTCCCATGTTGTAATTTGCGGAGGCACAAAGCCAATCACGCCTACCTTCAGCTTATGCTTCGCGCCCTTGCTGTCTGTTACCTCTTTATCAATAATGAGATAAGGTTTAAACAAATTAACATCATTCGTCTCATCCTTGTCTCCATCTACTTTATAAATGTTTGCATTTACATAAGGAAAGTCTGCGCCCGCGAGCGAGGTGTCCAGAAATGATAAGCCATAATTGAATTCATGATTGCCTAAGTTGCCTGCATCGTAGTTAAGCAAATTCATAGCTTTATACACCGGGTGCGTCTCGCCCTGCTTCAGCTTATCAACAGTAGCGACATAATCACCTAGGGGATTTCCTTGAATCAAATCGCCATTATCAAATAATAGGCTGTTMGGAGCTTCCTCCCGCGCTTTCTTGATGAGCGTAGCCGTCTTCGCGAACCCATATTCATCAGTAGGCTTGTCCGCAAAATAGTCATAGTTCATCATGTTCACGTGCAGGTCCGACGTTTCCATAATTCGCAGCTGCACTGTATTCCCTGCACCCGCATCAGCCATTGCCGTGAACGGCATAGCCCCTAGACTAACGGTAATAGCAGCAGCTAAAGCACCCTTCCACACCGATTTGTTAACCAACAAAAACGCCTCCTTCATTCTCTTTCTATTAATAAGATGCTCTGCTGCAAGCACAAGATGAAATAATGTTTTCCTACAATATATTAATTCAAATATTCTGAATTGTCATTTATTTATTTTGTTAATCCAAAGTGCCCTTTTACAATAAAAAAAAGGCTTCACGCCACGCGGATAAATGACCGCTGGCAGTGAAGCCTTCACTATAATTAATGACTATTTCAAAAAGCCTAGAAGCATCTCGCGAATAACCTTCGCCGCAACAATTTGCGTTTGCTCCGTCGGATCATAAGCTGGCGCAACCTCAACGAGATCGAAGCCCACAATGTTCACGCCGGAACGTGCAATGGCATGAACGGATTCAATAAGCTCCTTCGATGTAATGCCGCCCGCTTCCGCTGTACCTGTACCTGGTGCTGCAGATGGATCAAGCACATCGATGTCGATCGTTAAATAAACCGGACGTCCTTCGAGCTCAGGAAGCACCTTCTTAAGCGGCTCCAAAACCTCAAACGGATGGAAGTTGATGTTCTCGCGTGCATATTGCCACTCTTCGCGCGATCCTGAACGAATACCGAACTGGTAAATGTTCTGTCCACCCATAAGACCAGCTGCTTTGCGCAGCGGCGTAGAGTGGGACAACGGCTCGCCTTCATACGACTCGCGCAAATCAGCGTGAGCGTCGAAGTGAATGATCGCAAGATCAGGGTACTTTTTGTACACCTCTTGGAAGATCGGCCAAGAAACAAGATGTTCGCCGCCGAGACCAACAGGAATTTTGCCGTCGTCTAGCACACCGCGAACGAATTCGCCGATGATTTCCAGACTGCGCGCTGCGTTTCCGAAAGGAAGCAGCAAATCACCAGCATCGAAATATTCAATATCCTCGAGGCTGCGATCTAGGTAAGGGCTGTATTCTTCAAGTCCAATCGACACTTCGCGAATGCGAGGAGGGCCGAAACGGGAGCCTGGACGGAAGCTAACCGTGAAATCCATCGGCATGCCGTAGATAACCGCTTTGGAAGCTTCGTAGTTGTCAGAGCTCAAAATGAATACATTGCCTGAATATTTTTGATCCAATTTCATGAGGTATGTCCCTCTCTTTCCTGAAGCGTAGCCGCTTGTTACTTCACAAGATCTTCAACAAATTTAGGAAGCACGAATGCTGCCTTGTGAAGACGAGGCGTGTAATATTTTGTATCAATTTCTGGAATTGCTGTCTCATCAACAGCAAGAGGATCGTGTTTCTTGCTGCCCATTGTGAACGTCCACAGACCGCTTGGGTAAGTAGGAATGTTCGCGCCATATACACGAACGATCGGGAATACTTCCTTCACGTCTTTGTTTACGCTTTGGATCAGGTCCGCTTTAAACCATGGGTTGTCCGTTTGAGCAACGAAGATGCCGTCTTCTTTCAATGCTTCGTAGATGCCTTGGTAGAAGCCCTTCGTAAATAGGTTTGCCGCAGGGCCAACCGGTTCAGTGGAATCAACCATAATAACGTCATAGGTGTTTTTATGATCATGAATATGCATAAAGCCGTCGTTTACAAGCACTTCAACACGCGGGTTGTCGAGCTCGCCAGCGATGGATGGCAAGTATTTTTTGGAGTACTCGATTACTTTACCGTCGATGTCGACAAGAACTGCCTTCTTCACCTTCGGATGTTTCATTACTTCACGAATAACGCCGCCGTCTCCGCCGCCAACAACAAGCACGTACTCCGGATTCGGATGCGTGAAAAGTACAGGATGCGCAACCATTTCGTGGTAAACGAACTCATCCTTAACCGTGGTCATAACCATACCGTCGAGAACAAGCATCGTTCCAAACTCTTCCGTTTCGATCATATCAAGCTGTTGAAAATCTGTTTGTTCATTAACGTAAGTCTTAGTGATCTTCGCCGTTATGCCGAAGCTATCTGTTTGTTTTTCCGTATACCACAATTCCATGGTGTTAAATCCCTTCTTTCCTTCAATCGTTCAACCTGTATTATAGTAAAATTATTAAATCACTACAAGTACTCTAGACAATCCGTGCATTAACGTTTTTCAAAGATTTTATTAAGTATAATATCCTGATTTTCCGTACGATATGTAGAAGCTGTTTCACAACAAGGGGCTGTCCCACATAACATGGGACAGCCTTTATTCATCTTGAGAAGATCATACCTGTTCTTTTGTATACTGTCCTTCTCAACCATTTGCCGGCTTCACGCAGCCTGTCGTCTCACGAATGATCAGCTCTACCGGCAAAGCCTTGCATCTCTCCAAAACAGGGTTGCCATCAATCTGATCGAGCAGCAAGCGGATCGCTTCCTGCCCTTTCTCCAAAATATTTTGAGAGATGGTCGTTAGTGCAGGCGAAGTAAAACTAGAGATGGACAAATTGTCAAAGCCGATTACCGAATAGTCCTCCGGCACCTTTTTGCCGAGTTCTCGCAGCCGTTTAAGCAAGCCCATTGCACTTACATCCGAAAACGAGAAGATCGCCGTCACGTCCGCAAGCTTGATGAGCTGATCCGCAGCGCGATAGCCGCCATCAAGCGATGTCGGGAGCCTGATCATTAAGGCTTGATCGTATGGAATACCCGCTTCTGCCAGCGCATCCTTATAGCCTAACCATCGCTCATGCAAAACACCGTAATATGTGATGCGCTCAAGCGGAATATCTCCAATTAAAAGCGCAATTCGTCGATGTCCTTGGTCGATTAAATAACGAATCGCGCGATAGCTTCCTTTTCTGTCCTCTAAATTAACTTGATATAGATCCTCCCGCTTCAAGTAGCTATCAATAAAGACGGCAGGCATGCCTAAGTTTACAATGCGATCAACTGCCTGCGAGCCCTCATTCGTCCCCATCACGATTAACCCATCCAATCGACGCTCCTTGGCGAATGTGAATGTTTCTGTGCTCTCATCAATACCCGATAAAATAATATGAAATTGGCGATCACGAGCCCCTTCTTCCACACCTGTAAGCAGGTCCCAATAAAATGGGTTGTCCTGCAGCCTCCCAGGCTGCATCATCGGTACGACGAGTCCAACAAGATGCGTACGCCGAGTCTTCAGATTTCTAGCAGGCAGATTTGGCGTGTAGCCAAGCTCGGTAATTACCCGCTCGATATTTTCTTTCGTTGTGCCCGATACCCTTCCCTTGCCGTTAATAACGTTAGATACCGTCGCAATCGATACACCAGCCACCTTGGCAACGTCTACGATGCTTACTTCATTTTTCATCCTCTTATCGCTCTCTTTCGTCTCAAAGCCCATCCGGCTCCTTGAGTTAAACGTTTTATCATAGTATAGCTTATTTGTGGAGGCACTAAAATTTGTACTCCGAAAATATAAAAAAGAAGAAGCAAACCGGCTCAAGCGAGCCAGCCTGCTTCCCCTATATTGCATACTACCAGCCGCTGTTGCCTGCACCTCTAGTTATTACAAACTGATTATTCGGATTGGATAGGCCTCCCGATGCAGCCCCTGTGACCGTTACATTGCTAAATGTTCCTGAACCGGTAACGGAATCAAACAAAATCCCATAGGTGCCGGCGCCGCTGATATTCACTTGATTAAAGCTCACGTTTGTTATCGATTGATTGTAGCTGAATTTCACAGCTTCATAGGTGCTGTCATTAATTTGAACATTATCGACAACGACTGGAGCCGAAATGCTCTGATTTTCTGCATAGATCCATAAACCGCCGAAGCTCGTGTTCCAGTTTCGTTCCCAGCCGCCTGTACGGTTCAGCGTATTTCGTTTCACTTCAGTCGTGCCGCTAAATGCAACCGCATTGAACCTTGTACTGACCACGATGCCTGCAGAAGCCGTCACCGTATCTGCGCCTATGTTATCCCATATCTTGTTGTCTTTTCCGCCGTAAAGGGCGTAAGTATTTGCAAGAACAGGAACCTGGGCGATATTATAGCGGAACATGCTGTTCTCATTCGGTGAGCCGTCCGACCACATTGCGAAGGCGTCGTCTCCTGTGTTGCGTACACTGAAATGGCTGATCGTTGTATTTTTGACACCGCCGTGAAGGTTTACTCCATCCGCCCATGTATTGCGAATCTTACCTCCGACTACATATAAACCGTCCGTTCCAGACTGCAGCCAGAAGCCCACCTTCGTATGCTCGATCCATACATTTTGAATAAGCGAGCCTGTTCCAAAGTTTCCTTCGAAAGCAGCGTGGTCCGCACCGTCGTTCCGATACAGCGAATCTCCCGTAATCGCAAGATCGGTAATCGTTACATTACCGCCTACGCCATAAAAGCCGCCTTTCCCGTTAGTGCCTTGCAAATTAGAGTACCACATGCCAGCGCCGCGAATATGGATACCGTTCACATTCACTCGGTCATTCATTCGGAAGGTGCCTGATGGAATCCACACGCCTGCTTTGCCTGTCGACTTCGCATTAGCGATAGCGTCGCGAATCGCTTGCGTATCATCACCTGCATCGTTCGCAACAGCTCCGAAGGAGGTAATGCTCACGAAATTAGCAGGCATTGTGTAGGCGGCATCTACTTGTTCCAAGTTAATAAGATCAATCGTATAGTAAGAAGCTGTATCGCCAGAATCCTTCTGCAGCTTTACCGTAGCTCCAGCAGGAATGTTTCCGACAAGGAAGCGGCTCTCATCATAGAAGCGATGTCCTTCGCCGTTCGCAGCATTGTCGTTGTACGGATAAGCGCCATACGTCCATGCATAACGTGACGTCAGGCTGAGTGTCTGTGTTTTAGCTCCGTTCACATAAAGGCTAAGTGTTCCATTCGTACCGCCGCCCCCAGCTGAATCAGGCATACTATACCTGACAACAACAGAGTTAGCAGCTAGTGGCGCTGTCCACTGCACATAGTGACCAGTAGATGTCAGCTTTACAGCGCGTCTTCCCGACGATTCGGATTCAACAGTCAAATAAGTACGGTTTGCTGCAAGCACCTGAGCGTTCGTCGTGCCGCTCTCCGCTTCCAGCTCTTGATAAGGTACGGTTGCTCCCCGCGCCGCCAAGCTGATTCCACCTGCTGCGGAAATGTAATCAATTGCTATTCCACCGCTATTTCCGCTGTCATATTGATACGTAATCGTATTTAAACCTTTGCGGAGGCTCAGCGTCTCGCTTTGGCTGCCCCAAGTGGTAGCTCCTCCTGTTGCTGAGAGCGTTGTTGTTTTAACAAAAACACCGTTCACGTAAATATTTATCGTCTTGCTCGCCCCTGTTCCATTTGCGTAGCGAAGCTCAACGGCCGAATTCCCTTCCGCAGTAAGGTTAACAGTGAAAACAGCTCTCGCACCGACGCTTGTGAAGTTTTGCAAATAGGTCGATGCTTTAGTTACCCCGCCTGAGAAAAATTGATCCTCAGCTTGATACACAAATCCCGCACCCGGCGTTGGTGTTGGTGTTGGTGTTACAGTAGGCGTAGGCGATGGTGTCACGGTTGGTGTTGGTGTTGGAGCTGCTGTAGGGGTTGGTGTAGGCATTGTTGTAAGAGCACCTACAACGAGATTATCCAAATTGATATTTCCAGAATCCGCCGCATCAAATTGAAGCTTAACGGCATTGCTGCCTGCATTCAGAGCAACGACTTCCAGCTTGGTGCCCCATGTGTCCCAATTCGATGTAGCGGGAAGCGTCACTTGACGAAGCTTTGTTCCATTCAGATAAAGGCTTAACGTTTTATCGCTGCCCGTTCCATTTGCATATCGGAATGTCAGCTCACGGCTCCCAGCTGCGGCTGGCGTAACAGCAAATTGTACCGCCGCGCTTCCTTTGTTGCCATCTGTGAAGCCGCCAACAAATCCAGTTCCTGTATAGCCCGTATGATCATTAGCTATAGTTGTTCCTCCCGTAAGAGTCRCCGCTTCTGCTTCAAGGGTGTTTGGCGCAGCTGGGGCTGCTTCAACATCAATTTTGTCTAAGTTCACGTTTCCTGTGTCCGTAGTGTCGAATTTGTAGCGGATCGTATTGCTGCCTGCTGCGAGTGTCAATGCTTCCGTACTGGTCGTCCAGCTGTCCCAATTCGCGGTTGCATTCAGCGTCGTTTGCTTCATTTTGACGCCATTTACGTACAGGCTCAACGTCTTCGCGCTGCCATTCCCATTCGCATACCGCACGATTACGTTATGAACCCCAGCTGCTGCCGCGCTTACCGTAAACTGAACAGCTGCATTTCCCTTATTGCCGTCTGTAAAACCGCCAACGAAGCCAGACCCGGAATAGCCCGTATGATCATTCGCATATACGGCTCCCCCTGAGAGCGAAGCCGACTCCGCCTCGTAAGAAGCTGCATAGCTGGTTTGCGCCTGCGCGAAGAATGTGAGCACCATACTCATAATAATGAGTACGGATAGACGTTTCTTAAGGCTATTCGTCATTAATCATCACGATCCTTTTCATATAATAGAAGCTCAGTTACCTGCGTTGATTTGAATAAGTGCGATTTTAATGTAAACGCATACATAAATCGATATCCACTATGTCAGGCAGCACCACCTTTCAATAGAACATTTTTTGATCCATTAGCACATTATAAGGAAGGTTCATGGATCTTTGCATAATACCATGCCTTATTTTACGATTACGATAACCAATTAAACGTTTAACCAAGTAACGCTAATCGTTCGTGGTTAAACCTTTAATCAGAGATTATCATGCGTTTTCCTTATCGTCAACATCCTAATTTCAAGCCGATTATTAATGTATTGCAGGCTGCTAATTGAAATGCAAAGCTACTGACTCGAGCATGAAGATCAATCTATATAATGAATACTATTTAATCTCCTTTTACAAATATTTACGATTACGCTCCTCTTCGTGAATAGGGTGTTCTTCGTTTTTCCATACTAAGGAAAAGCGAAGTTTTGCAATGAAGGGAGCCTGCTCCATGAAAAAACATTCCAACCAGCAGGGTAAGCTGCGCCGCAGGCCTGCTTTTCCATTTATAACCGAGAGGTTCCTTCCCCAATTTCTGAAAATGAAGAAATGGTTGAGATGGGCAGCAGCCGCATTCACCCTTTTCATACTCATCTTGGCCGGTACACTTATCTTTTTACGTACGCAATCGCTGCCAGTCACCGCAATTAGCCAAACATCTCAAATGCTTGATTTGCATGGCAATGTCATCGATACGTTTCATGCAGGAGAGAACCGCCGTTCTGTGCAGCTATCCGACATTTCGCATTATGTAATTGAAGCAACCTTAGCTATAGAGGATCGCCGCTTCTACGATCATCGCGGCTTCGATATGAAGGGAATGGCGCGAGCCGTTATGGTTAACGTTCAAAGCTTCTCGGCACGCCAAGGCGCAAGCACGCTCACTCAGCAGCTCGCACGCAATCTATATTTAACGCATGAGCGAACCTGGCAGCGCAAGCTGAAGGAAGCGATGTACACGGTTCAGCTTGAAATGAATTACTCCAAAGACGAAATTCTGGGCATGTATTTGAATCAAATTTATTATGGCCACGGCTCCTATGGTATTGAAGCAGCGGCGATGATGTACTTCAATAAACACGCTTCCGAGCTCACGCTTGCAGAAAGCGCGATGCTTGCCGGCATTCCGAAGGGTCCTAAGTATTATTCGCCGTACCTTAACATGAAGAATGCAAAGGACCGCCAGCTTACTATTTTGCAGGCGATGCTTGAAGGCGGCTCTATTACATCCGAGCAGGCTGATGCCGCTTATAAGGAAATGCTGAGCTTCCAGACGCTTGGCTCTGGCGACCAGGAAGGGTTTGCGCCTTATTTTCGCGATTACATCAGGTATATTGCTGTCGACAAGCTAGGCATTAATGAGCATTTGCTGAATGAGGGCGGAATTACCATCTATACAACGCTTGATCCGTCCGCGCAAGCAACGGCTGAAGAGGTCATTGCAAAGGGCTTTCCCGAAAATTCCGAGCAGCAGGCGGCGCTCATTGCTATAGATCCGCGCACCGGATATATCAAAGCGATGGTTGGCGGAAGAAATTATAAGAACAACCAATATAATCGAGTGTTTGCAAAGACGCGCCAACCCGGCTCCTCCTTTAAGCCTTTCTTATATTTAACCGCCTTGCAAAGCGGTTTTATGTCACCTGTTACCCGTTATAAGAGTGAACCAACTGTATTCACTTATGATGAGGGACGGAAGACGTATGAACCGCGCAACTACGGTGACAAGTATTTGAATGAGCTGATTGATATGAGACAGGCGCTGGCCAGCTCGGATAATATTTATGCGGTTAACACCATCATGACCGTCGGCGCTGATAAAGTTATTGAAACGGCAAAGAAGCTGGGAATTGAAAGTCCGATGAAGCCGGTCCCTTCACTTGCACTTGGCACCTTTCCAGTCAGCCCATTCGAAATGGCTTCTGCATTTGGAACTTTCGCAAACGGCGGCATTCACATGGAGCCGGTTGCGATTCTCCGCATTGAGGATCGCAAAGGACAGGTATTATATGAAGCGAAACAAAAATCAGTGCAAGCCATCACCCCAGCCGAAGCCTATGTTATGACCAGTTTAATGGAGAGTGTATTTGAAGAAGGCGGAACAGCTTTCCGCGTATCTTCTATTATTAAGCGGCCGATAGCAGGCAAGACGGGTACGACCCCAACAGATGCATGGCTCGTTGGGTATACGCCTGAACTAGCGACAGCAGTGTGGGTAGGTTACGATAAGGATCGTAAATTAACCGTTGCCGAGGCTTATCGCGCTGCTCCCATTTTCGCCAAATTTACAGAGCAAGCGCTGTCTGCCATACCGCCGAAGATTTTCCCTATTCCGGAAGGCATCGTAAATGTGTATATCGATCCGACAAGCGGCAAGCTTGCAGAAAGCAGCTGCCCGCACAGACGATTAGAAACCTTCATCAGCGGAACGGAGCCGACTGATGTATGCGGCGAGCCTGCGGGTGCAGGAAATAACGACAGTGACGCCTCTCAAAATGGGTCTGGTACAGCAGGACGACGCTCTTGGTGGAATGACTTGAAACGCTGGTGGACAGACTAAACAAACGGCAGCCTTCCTTTAATGAGGAGGGCTTTTGTTCCTTCCAATAATGAACCAACCGTGATCTTTGCGCATTTTTGTCCAACTTATGATCAAAAAGTGAATTTTCTTTGAACAAAACCACAAAGTTGTGGTATAGTATGGATAAGAAAACACTTACAATTGATCGGGAGTGTTAAATATGACAACAAAAACCGCAACAATCAGCAACATTCAGCCTTCTAAATCAGATGTCAAGCGCCTCGTAAAGGCAATGACTGCCATCTCTTGGATCGTTTTATCTATTGGCGTTTTATTAAGCCTCATTAACTTAAGCCATTTCAGCGATAAAAATGTTGGACTTATGGTCGGCATCGGATTCCTAATCGGCAGCGTTCATATTTATGTTATTGGCACAGCGATCGGACTTGTTCATGCACGCCTTAACCAAGAGCAGTCGTCAAAGGATTTTAACGAGCCTCAATAATTAAAATTAACTTCATCACTCTTAACCAATAGACAGTCACATTCGGTCAATGACCAGATGCGACTGTCTATTTGCTTTTACTGGGACAAAACAATTTTATTTGGGTAAAGTTACTATATGTAAGAACAATTCACTGTCTGAACGCTCCTAAATCTAACAGTTGTCTAAGCCGTGAACTTTCTATTACAGAATAAAGACGAATTATTGACGTAATTGTTAACCCCGCAGTTATTACCTTGTGGATCTGCTATTGTAGTCGTAAGCAGTAATTTTGAGGAGTTGAACTGATGATGAGACCGTTTCTTCGTATGCTGACACCCGCACTGATTATGCTAATGGCCGTTATGCTTTCCGGCTGCGGCGAGCAATTCATCGTGCTCGATCCGAAAGGGCCAATCGGCGAGTCTCAGAAAGATTTGATTTATTTTTCAACCATTCTGTGTGCGGTTATTATCGTGCCCGTACTTATCCTGACAGCTGTTATCGTCTGGCGGTACCGTGATAAGCCCGGCAGTAAAGCTTCCTATAAGCCTAACTGGGAGCACAGCACGAAGCTAGAGATTACCTGGTGGAGCATTCCGATTGTAGCGATCCTTGTTCTTGCTATAGTCACTGTCAAATACACGTATGCGCTCGAGCCTTCCAAACCGATTGAGTCAGCTAAGGCGCCAATTACGATCCAGGTTACTTCACTTGATTGGAAATGGTTGTTTAAATACCCTGAAGAGGATATTGCGACCGTCAACTATTTGAAGATTCCTGAAGATACGCCGATTAGATTCCAGTTAACATCGGATACGGCGATGAACTCCTTCTGGGTGCCACAACTCGGCGGACAAATTTATTCCATGTCAGGGATGGCGATGACCTTATTCCTACAGGCTGATGAGCAAGGCAGCTATTATGGCTCCGGTGCTAACTTCACAGGAAAAGATTTTGCCAAAATGACATTCAAGGTGGATGCTACGTCCGAAGAGGACTATAAAGCTTGGGTAAGCGAGGTTAAAGCATCGTCACCGGCACTGACAATGGATGGGTTCGAGAAGCTTACTGAACCAGGTCCTTCTAATGTACAGTTGTTCTCCAGCTTCCCAGAAGGATTGTTCAATAAAATTGTAACGTAGGAGGACCCCTCATGTTAGACAAAATTAAAGATTTCGCGTCCGAATTTTTCGTCACAGGCGATCCGCTTATTTTAGGGGCTCAAGTATCCATCGGCCTGTCGGTTGTGGCGATTATATTCACGCTTACCTTTTTCAAAAAATGGCGCTGGCTTTGGACAGAATGGCTGACCAGCGTCGACCATAAGAAGATCGGTATTATGTATATCATCGCATCTATTCTTATGCTGTTCCGCGGCGGCGTTGATGCGCTGCTCATGCGTGTTCAGCTCGCAGCGCCTGAAGTGGAGTTTTTGCAGCCGGATCACTATAACCAAATCTTTACGACACACGGCGTAATCATGATCTTGTTCATGGCGATGCCGCTTATGTTCGGATTATTCAATATCGTCGTCCCACTGCAAATTGGTGCCCGCGACGTTGCATTCCCGTTCTTGAACTCCCTTAGCTTCTGGATGTTCTTCTTCGGTGCCATGCTGTTTAACGTATCCTTCATTATCGGCGGTTCACCTGATGCAGGATGGCTCGCTTATCCGCCGCTCTCTGAGCTGTCAGGAAGTCCGGGACTCGGACAGGACTTCTATATATGGGGTATCCAAATCTCAGGTATCGGTTCATTGGCTACAGGTATTAACTTTATCGTTACGATTCTAAAAATGCGCGCACCAGGCATGAAGCTTATGCAAATGCCGATGTTCGTATGGTCTGTCTTGTCATCATGTGTAACTATTATTTTCGCATTCCCAATTTTGACTGTTACCTTGTTCCTATTGTTCATCGACCGATATCTGGGCGCTCACTTCTTTACGCTCGACGGCGGGGGCAACCCGATGATGTATATCAACCTCATCTGGATGTGGGGACATCCTGAAGTATATATTGTTATCTTGCCTGCTTTTGGTATTTTCTCTGAAATTGTTTCGGCTTTCTCGAAGAAAAAATTGTTCGGTTATAAATCAATGGTATTCGCGCTTATGTCGATCAGCTTCTTCTCCTTCTTTACATGGGCGCATCACTTCTTCACAATGGGTTCAGGCGCCAACGTCAATGCTTTCTTCGCTTTGACGACGATGATTATCGCAATCCCGACCGGGGTTAAAATATTCAACTGGCTGTTTACGATGTATCGAGGCCGAATTAGGTTTACGACTCCGATGATGTGGACGGTAGCATTTATTCCCTGCTTCGTTGTCGGTGGGATGACCGGGGTGCTCTTGTCTGTCGCACCTGCTGACTTCCAGTTCCATAACAGTTACTTCCTGATCGCGCATTTCCATCAGGTGCTTATCGGCGGCGTTGTGTTCGGTTACTTCGCAGGCCTTTACTACTGGTGGCCAAAAATGTTCGGCTTCCGTTTGCATGAAGGTCTTGGCAAATGGGCATTCTGGTTCTGGAACATCGGCTTCTATGTTTGTTTCATGCCGCAATACGCACTTGGCTTAATGGGTATGACGCGTCGTTTCAACGAATATGACTTCGATATGGGCTGGCAGCCTTTGAACGTCGTCTCTACGGTTGGAGCATTCTTGATGGGTATCGCGTTTATTTTCCAAGTATGGCAAATCGCTCACAGCATCAAGTTTTTCAAGAAAGAAAAAGATGGCGATGCATGGGATGGCCGTACGCTCGAATGGTCGATTCCATCACCTGCGCCGCTATATAACTTTGCTCGCTTGCCACAGGTTACTAGCCAAGACGAGTGGTGGGAAGAAAAGCAGCGCATTGCAAATGGTCAGCCAGCTAAACCACTTGCGCCGCTTGAACCGATTCATATGCCGAAAAATTCAGGTATTCCATTCATTATGTCGATCTGCTGGTTTATTGCAGGCTTCGGCTTCGTATGGGATTGGCTATGGATGGCCATACCAGGTCTAGTCGGCGTAGCCGTATGTATGCTTGTTCGTTCGTTCTCTTACGATACCGATTATTACATTCCGGTGGATGAGATTGAACGTACGGAAGCAGCGTTAAGGGGGACAAAATAATGGCACATGCAGTTTCCACTCCAGCAGGAGCGCATGGCGGACACGGCGCTGGACACGGCGGCGGTCACCATGACGATCATCACGATCAAGAATCGATGAAAATGTTCGGCTTCTGGCTGTTTCTTATAACCGACGTTATTTTGTTCGGTACGTTATTCGCAACCTATGTCGTCCTCCGTCTCAACACAGACGGCGGACCGACAGGTGCCGAATTGCTTGAGATGAACGGTATTATCATTTCGACCTTCATTCTACTGACAAGCAGCTTTACAAGCGGTATAGCTGTTCTTGAAATGAACAAAGGCAACAAGCGCGGCCTTATTCTTTGGCTCGCCATTACAGCAGTGCTCGGCGCTTCATTTATCTATCTTGAAGTAAATGAGTTCATGCATTTGGTGCACGAAGGCGCTAATATCGGAACAAGTGCCTACTGGTCAGCCTTCTTCGTTCTCGTCGGCACACACGGACTTCACGTATCGCTTGGCTTAGTCTGGATGATTGCACTAATTCTTCAGATTAGACGCCGCGGCATTACACCCGTTACGAAGCGCAAAGTCGGCATCATCAGCTTGTACTGGCATTTCCTGGATGTCGTATGGATTTTCGTATTCTCAATCGTTTATTTGATGGGGGTGATGTAGGATGGAAAACCATAACACACATTCGCAGGACGCACACGGGTCCCACGGCGGATCGATGAAGTCTTATGTGATCGGCTTCCTATTCTCCATCATTCTGACAATCATTCCGCTTGTCGTGGTAATGAATGACCTGCTCAGCAAAAAAGCTGCAACCTTGCTCATCCTTGTGACGGCAGTTCTGCAATTTGCTGTTCAGCTTATCTTCTTTATGCACATACGGGATGAGGAGAAACCTCGCTTCAACCTGATGGCGCTTATATTCGGCCTCGTTATTTTGCTGACGATCGTTGCAGGTTCTGTATGGATTATGACTTACAATGCCGTTGCCGTCGCTTCATAATCGGCTATATGAATAAATATAAAGCTGTGCTAAAGTCTATCAGACTTTGGCGCAGCTTTTTTTCGTTTGTTATTTAATGCTTATAGTCAAACTCTCCCTATCAAGGGCTGCTTCATCCGTGCCATAATCATCTTATATGAATACCGAAACGAAAGATGAGGTGGGACGCCATGTCCATTACACTACGCCCCTYGCAGCTGCCAGAGGACTACGAGCAGCTTGCACAATTGCTTAATCAAGTGTGGTCAGAACCGACGACTGCTGAGAACCTGCACGATGCAGATAAGAAGCTGTATGAGATTGGACATACATGGATGGATGAGAACGGACTGCTTGCCGGATACGATCGCGAGCGGCAGGTTGCAGTAAATGAGCAAGGCGATATTGTCGGCTACGCCTGGACGTGGCGGGCGCCTTGGACAGAGCCTGGCTACTTATGCAATACGCTTGTCGTATCAGAGCCTTATCGCAAGCAGGGAATCGGCCAATTGCTGTTAGCTCACATTGGCAAATGGGCTCTGAAAATCGGCGCTTCTACGCTCATTACTGAAGTATGGGACGATAATGAGGATGCGATTCGGTTTGCAAAGCGACATGCTTTTGTAATTGAACGCCATGCCTTCCAGTCCGTCCTTACACTTGGTGATCATGATGGAGCGCAACAACCGCAGTTTCCAAGCATGCCAGACCTTGGGGCGCTACGCTTCCTAACGCTTGCCGATGAACCCGGTGAAGAAAGCGAACAGAAGCTATATGAGATCTATAAAGAAACACTGGTGGACATTCCCGGATATCTTGGTGAGGTCCCTGATTTCGTCGAATGGCGCAAATGGTATTTGAAAGTAGACGGCTATGCGCCTGAGCAAGTGATTATCGCTGCTGACGGCGACCGCTTCGTGGGGGTTACTAATGTCCTGCTTAATCCACAAACAAGCGGGATGTATCATGAATATACCGGCGTAAGCAGAGCATATCGCGGCAGGAAGATTGCTTTTGCTCTAAAGCTCAAAGCGATTGAGCTTGCTCAGAAGCATCAAGCCGCATATATCCGTACAGATAATGACTCAACAAATGCACCTATTCTCAGCATTAATCGCAAGTTAGGTTATGTTCCTCTTCGCGGCTCCTATCGTGTCCTAGCTCCTCTTCAAGAGGTGTTGAGTAAGTTGCCCATCGAAGTACAGCAATGAACGACAACTCCTCATATCCCCTCTCTAAAAAAAAGCAGCTTGAAGCGAGAACATCCCGCTTCAAGCTGCTTTTCCAATTCCACTACTAACGTCCCTGTTCCACGACCTCTACATCCTTCGGTACAATTAATGTCAGCTCCGGGCTGACCGTGTCTGAGATTAGGCCGCCGTCCCGGTGATCCACGGAACCAACCATGACATACATTGTTGAGCCAACAACATCAGTTTTCAGCATTTTATTGTCCAATCGCTCATACTTCTCGGATGACCAATATCGAATTTGGCCAAACAACTTAAGCTCGCGTGTTTCCGTTTGCTCAAGCGTCACGCCATCCAAGGTGTGCACAACAATCTTCTTAATATCAGCAGGCACCCCTATTTTCTTCGTTTCCACGAATGCCGATCGCTGCGTCATCTGCAGCCCTCGCTGCAGCTCATCGAACAAGCCCGTTGACATGAGCAGTGCAAGCCCGAGACTGGCTGTTCCAACCATTCCTACAAAAAAGACACTCATCCAGTCATAACGAACGATAGTACGCGCACTGCTAGAAAACTTCAAGTAAAGCAGCAGCTCCGCTCCAAGCATAATGAAAACGACGGGTGCGACCCAGACGAGCACTTCGTAAGCCTCCATGTCCTGCCATAGAGAGACAGCTAACGCTGTCCCCACGAGAATCAGCGTCACGCCCATGGATAATGAGCCGACGCGCCAAGTGCGAACGCCTGATGGTTGATTGACAGACGGTTCAGCCATATTTACCGTGTTGGTGTTCAATGCGAATCCTCCTCGTACTTTCTTGGCACCGGCTTATGAAGCTCTGGCGGTTTACCTTTGCTCATTACCGGAGATGCCTTGCTTCCGAAAGCTAGACGCATGCCTACAATAATCATAATAAATGCGACAACAGCCGTTGGTATCATATATTTAATTTGCATGTATTGGGAATAAAGCTCCCTTGAGAAATGAGAAGTAACCTCTACAGCTACACGATCGAGCAGGTAATAAACGCCGAATCCCAGCAGCCCAAAACCAAACCAGCGCTGATAAGGGACAAGCTGCGTCAATACCGGTTCATCGGTAAGCACCTGACGCTCATATCGAGACGTCTGCTGCAGCGCATCGAAGAAAGCAAAGCACCAGAACAGCGGAAGCAGGAAAAAAAACAGCGACAAGCGCAAATTGTCCATAATATAGACGGCGAGAAGAAAACCGCCCATTAGCTGCAGGCCGCGTTTTTGCAAACCTAGATACAGATGTCCTGCACCTGGAAAAATAGCTAATGCGATAGCCAGTACTTTGCTTTTACGCCCAGAGGCGATATACGATTCCATATCCTCAAATATAGCACGGTCCGCCACATGCTCCCCTCGCTGCTTGGCATGCAGCTGGCTGATTGCGTCAAACATGCTGTATATCCAAATAACGGGAAGCGCCAAAAGAAAAACGAGCAGCTCTGCCCTGTGCGTTATCGTGCCTAAGAAGACGATAATCGCAAACCAGCCAATGAAGGAAATGAGGAAGGTAATGCCCCGCTGCATAAGCCCCATATGCATATGCCCTAGACCCGGAATCAGAGAGAACATGATGGTACGCGACTTCTCGCGCTGGCGCTCCTGCTCCAAAGGAACGAAGCCTGGCGAGAAATGATCAGCAGGATGCTCGAATGGATGCTGATTAGCAGCGCCTGACGGCAATCCCTTGCCTAGCAGCAAGAAGATGACCATGTCAATCATATTAATGATTCCCGCCATCGCCGCTACAAATAACAAAAAGATATAAACTGTATCCTCCATATACCCGCCCATTAATCCAAATAGCATACACAATCCTATCGAACCAAAGAAAGCTCCCCCGTACAAAACCGCACGTACTGGGCGACCAGCATAGGCATGTCCTACGCCAGGTAAAAAGGAAAGAAAGAACGCCGCTAACGGGCTTTTATTCATCATTGATTCATTCCCTTCTATCTTCGTTTTTTCATTTATCTAAATCGAGATGCTTTTAAGCCATCGAGCCACGATCCGGTTTGATCAACCATTCTGTCTGACCAAGATTCGGAATGTCCACCTGCCGCCGCTGGCGGATTCGGCCTTATATCCTGCTGTTTATTCTCATTCATATCAAGCTGAGCCAGCTTCTGAGAGAAGGAGGCAAAAGTACCGCTGGCGAGCAGGAGCAGCGTAATCGAAGCTGCTATGGTGTAATGCGTTACCGGATGCTGAAGCCATGTCCGCAGACGGCGAGGCTTCTCTTGTATAGTACTTGCCCCGACTTCTTCATGATCATGTTCCTGCTCCATCATCAATTGCTCCACGACACGCTTCTCTATTTGCTCCATGTTAGGCAGCGGCGTCGTTAAATGAGAATCTGCCCGCTGCATCTCGCCCTCAGCTGTTTCAATCGCAATGACGAACAGCTGCAAACAAAAGTCGCAAGCAGCCAAATGCTGCTCAACCGGTATACGCTCAGCCTCAACCAGTCTGTCGTTTACGTAACGAAACATTTGATCAGAAGAAATATGCTCAATCATCATTCGAAGTCCTCCTTCCGAAAATGGCGCTTCATCCAGCCTCTTGCCCGGTACAGCCTGGACTCTACGCTTTTGCGTTCAAGTCCAGTTTCGGCTGCGATTTGTTCATATGACTTGTCTTCCATATAATAAGCGGTTATGACTTCACGATAGTTTTCCGGCATTTCTTCCACTCGATCTCGTATCTGCTGCCTATCCGCCTGTTCGATCGCTAATGTTTCTGCAGCAGGAGCAGATACAAGTTCTTCATGTACTTTTTCAGACATCGCTTCGCTATCCATTAGCTCCTCTGGCTTTCGTGCACGGCTGCGTTTGAAATCGATCGCTCGATTGACGGCAATACGGGTAATCCATGTTTTGAGCCCATCCAATCGACAATCCGGAAGGGAGCGATAAATTTGCAGCAGCACTTCCTGTGTAATATCCTCCGCATCATGCGGTGAACGAAGCACTGCGAAGACTGTTCTATATATATAAGGACCATATGCCTGTACAAAAGGACCAAAATGCTCGGGCCCGCCCTTCTGTACCTCTCTGATCCAATCCTCGTCTTGAATGTCGCTCCCCTCCTTCCCAATCTAATAGACGCCAGCTTGTCCCGCATACCCTGCACTTGCTGCCAAAAAAATTATTATAATGCTTTAACAGCCTCTATCAACGCGGAAAACCTCATCACTCGATAGGACTAGCCTACGAACGATGAGGTTCTCATCCAAAATTCACAATAAACTCAATCTGCTGCTAATAACGCCAGCCGTTATACGTTCAAAGCTTGCTTAAGCTCATCTGGGGAGCGATCCCACCACTCAAGATTATGCTCCACAAGCAGCTTGCGAAGCGCCGATTTATCGACATCGCCAAGCTCGGACAAGTTATAGCGGCGTTTGAGTGATTGATCCAGCTTGTTCACGTGATCCGGGAGAAGCTTCCACCCGCGACGCGCCTCGGAATCAATCAGCATCTCGCATGCCGTAGCGCCCGCGTAATAGGAGCCTTCTTCATTGCGGTCAACCGCTACCCATACGATCCAGCATTGACGACCGTTCGGAGTATCCTCTTTGTTTGGCGTAAACTTAATGCCACGCTCTACTTTACTCTTTGCATGCATAGCGCCAACATCGATATAAGCAACGCCATCATCAATAATAACACAGGATACCGCGCTCAAATCGATCGTTCCTGCTCCAAAACCTTTATGTTGTTTGCTGCTCACTACGTTGAGCGACAGTGATTTCTTTTCTTTCTTTACCGGCTCAGCCGGCTGTCCTTGTTCTTCCGTCATTCGTATTCACACCTTCCCCGATACAATAATTCCATTTTAGCTAATAATCATCGAAAAGCAAACATATACATGCTGTAGATGCTTGTCAACGGGAGGGAAACGTTCAATGACTCCACGCTATTTCAAACGAATTTTACTCGTAATACTCGCAGTCGCGCTGCTCGGGATATCGATGCAGCATGACTTCGGGACTGCTTGGCAATCCCAATATACTTATGCTTTCGCCCCCGCCGCTAACGCCAAGCAAGCACTAGCGCCTGCCCAAAAGTCGGTCAAGCCGCCTGCCGTGCAGGAGCCGAATACGGTCATCACACCTAAACCGCAAGAGCTGAGCAAACGTGTCGTTGAGTACCATATCAACGTGCATTTAACGAATGATGCAAAGCAGCTGAACGGTGAGCAAACCGTAACTTGGACTAACCCTGGCAAAAAAACAGTGTCCGAGCTCTATTTCCATCTGTACCCGAACGCCTTTCAATCGGGCAAAACCACGTTTATGAAAGAATCCGGCGGCAAGCTGCGCCAGGACAAAGCAACAACCAATAGCCAAGGCTATATGAACCTGCTTACGCTAGAAACGCTGAACGGAGAGAGCCTGCTGCCACGCCTTCAATATGTACAACCTGACGATGGCAATGCCAATGACTTTACTTTGGCCAAAATCCGCTTGCCGGAGCCTATCGCTCCCGGCACCTCCGTAACGCTGCGAATGAGCTACGAGGTGAAGCTCCCAGAGGTATTCGCAAGAATGGGCTATTCCGGCAACTTCGTGATGGCTGGGCAGTGGTTTCCAAAGCTCGCTGTATATGAGACAGCCGGCATGCGCGGACGTACAGCTGAGGGCTGGAATGTCCATCAATATCATGGCAATTCTGAGTTCTACAGCGACTTCGGCATATACAGCGTTCGGATTAATGTGCCTGAGAACTACACCGTCGCTGCAACGGGCTTCCAGACAAAGCCTATCGAGATCAAGGAAGCAACAAAAATTTACCAGTTTTATGCTGATGATATTCATGATTTTGCTTGGTCGGCCTCACCAGACTTCGTTTATGAAGAGACTGCTTATTCAGATACCGGCATTCCCGGTGTACGCATTAAGCTGTATCTTGATCCTGCGCATGCTGACCTTAAGGATCGCTACATGCATGCAGCCAAGTCCGCACTCTCAAGCTACGCCAAGTGGTATGGTGAATATCCTTATAGTACGCTGTCGATCGTCGTTCCGCCCAAAGGAGCGAACGGAGCTGGCGGCATGGAGTATCCAACACTCATAACCGCTTTCGCTGCAGAAAATGATAACCCAGGCTACGATCTTGAACGTACGGTCGTGCATGAGATTGGCCATCAATATTGGTACGGAATGGTCGCCTCTAATGAATTCGAGGAGGCATGGCTGGACGAGGGGTTTACGTCCTATGCCGAGGATAAAGTAATGGAGACGGCATACGGCTTGGAGCCGAATTTGCGCATGGAAGCGAGCTATATGACCAACCCTGCTCCGCTCAAGCAGCAATCTTGGTCATACGCCAGCCACTCGCAATATGCCGAGAATGTATATTTGAGGGCAAAGCTGGTGCTCATTGGCATCGAGAATCAGGTCGGCTCCAGAACGATGCAAAAAATATTGCGAACCTATTTCCAAAAGTATAAGTTCAAGCATCCATCGACAGCAGACTTCCA
The DNA here is from genome assembly GCF_052113545.1 of Paenibacillus sp. TAF43_2. Classification (NCBI taxonomy): domain Bacteria; kingdom Bacillati; phylum Bacillota; class Bacilli; order Caryophanales; family Paenibacillaceae; genus Paenibacillus; species Paenibacillus sp. TAF43_2. Next base: position 49,831 of record NZ_JBFRDK010000019.1, on the reverse strand, counting down.
GCGTGTTGTCGAACAGGTAACAAAAACGAAATGGAATGATTATTTCAGCCAATATGTCTACGGCAACAAAATGGCCGACTTTTCAATCGAATCGATTCATGTACGCCCAGTCGCCCAAGATGGTGCTGAGATGTATGAATCTGTTGTACTCGTTAAGAAAAACGGCGGCAGCAATGGCGAGATAAAAGTGTTGATGAAGTTTACTGACGGCACCAAGATAACAAAGCTTTGGGATACTCAGGAATCCCATATGCAATATAAACAACTGCATTCCGCTCCGCTTGAATGGGCAGTCGTTGACCCAAACAACAGCAATGTGCTTGATAATAAGCTCATTAACAACTACATGCAGGCTCAGCTGCCAGAGGATACACGCACGAGATGGAGCCTCGGCGTTGTCCAACTAATTGAAGGACTGCTCGGGTCGCTGAGCTGGTAAGTAATTGCGTTCAAGGAGCGATAAACGATGAAAATACATTTGAAGCAAGGCTGGCGGTTAGCGGTGAAACATTTTTACATTGTTGTTTTATTATTTCTTTATCAGCTGATCTGGGGGTTCTTCCTTTACCGCTTCATTGATTCGGTCGTAGCTCCGTTGCTGCGTCGATATCCGAGTTCTGCTCCTTCAGAAGCAGCCGTTCAGCTATTCATGACCGAAGCACAATTCCAGCTGTTCAAGACCGATCTCATTAATCCTTACCTCTGGACGCTGGGCGGTCTCCTAGTTGCCCGAATGCTGATCACTCCCTTATTCAATGCCGGTCTATTCTATTCGTTAAATCAGTCCAGATCGAATGGAGGGACACGATTTCTAGAAGGCATTCGCAAAGCTTGGAAGCCTGTAGTTCTGCTTTACTGGATCGAGGTTATTTTATCTGTGGCTCCTGCTTGGTATGTGCTGCCGCACTCACTGGATGCGCTTCTAGTGAGCGGCTCTATTCCAGAGCTGCTGCAAACGGTGCTGCCTAGCGCCCTTCTATGGCTCCTATKGGGCACAGTGCTGCATCTGCTGTTTCTAGCCATGCAATTCAGCGCTGCATCAGGAGGAAGCATATTCCGTTCCTTATGGCACGCTCTCCGAAATTTCCTCACCTATGCAGCTGTGTCGCTCATCATGTGGGGGATTGGAGCAGCCGCTGGAATTGTGGTGACAAGTCTCTCCATGCTGTGGGCCGGACTGTTGGCACTCATCCTGCATCAGGGTTATTATCTCATTCAAACGCTGATGAAGGTCTGGACGATTGCCGCGCAATATGACTTCCTGGAAACGAAAAGAATGTAGCAAACCAAAAAAGCCTTCAGCGTCCTCTGGATGCTGAAGCAAAAATAAACCTTCATTCCACGCTTTGCTGTGGTGTGGAGGTTTTTTTGCAACTAACCGCAACTAAATGATGGCAGTTCTGTATAAATAACTGAAAGAAAATCAAAAATGGGGGATATTCACAAATGATGCGTAAAAAACTAGTTATTATATCCATGGTATTGCTCTTATCGGGCGGTTCATTGGTTGCAGCAGACAAACTATTTCAGAAGGTAACGCTCCTTTATAATAATAAGCAATCCACTGACGATGCTGTCGTTGTAGACGATAAGGTTTATATTAGTATTCGTTCTTTAAGCGACACCCTTCAAGCCTTCGTCCAATGGAAGAGCAATGATAAGAAGCTCATTATTCAGAAGCCCAATGTGCATATGTTTCTAATGAACGAGAAGCGAGCTATGTTCGGACAGGTTGATAAAGGCAGTGTTCAGAAATTTTTAGTGCAAGCGCAAATCGATAATTTGAATATGGCGATTTCAGAGTTCAAAGTGACCATTGTTGATCCTAATGATAAGGAAACGACAATCGACAGCCGCAGCCAAGACGATGATGATTTTAAAGAGTTCGTCGAAAAAGACACCTTTTGGTTCAGCTCCAAGCTCGTTTCCTACGATTTCAAAAATGCTGGAAAATACAAGGTACAGTTTTGGATGCAGCAAAAAAACAACGATCCACAGCTCATTTCAGAAAAAATCGTTACTGCAAAATAAATCTTTTTTTCGATTGCCCAAAGGGGGCTGTTCTCATGAACAGCCTCCTTTGTCTATTTCTGCCGCTCTATCTGGAGCAGCAGCTAGGCTGTCTGAATCTACTCTTATTCACGAGTGATATAGATGAGATTTTTCTAATTTATGAGGAGCAAAATGGTGAAATACCGCCGTTTACGGCACTTTAAGCTAGTCCTTGCGATATAGCGCCAAAAGGACAAATCGGTATATTTTACACAACATCCACATAATTAATGAAATTGACTCCATGTATTTAGTTAGAAAGCACTACTGTGGCGTGTTTATATTACAGAAAGAACGGTTTAACGAAGCAAATTGTCAAAAGGTTACATGAGAATTATTAGAAATTGCCACTAAAAGCAGGAGATCATTGAAAATAATCGAATATTTCTCAAAGCAATAAAAAAACTGCCTAATTCCCTATTGGGATACGGGGGAACCACTTTGGGTGAATTGATTCCGACGTTTGAGTTTTTTTCAAACGCCCGAGGAATCATAGGGAGCCTTCAACCGAACCCCACAGCTAACCTCGTCGGCATTGGAAGGAGTTTCACAATTGAAGAAGATTACCGCATTAATCCTGGGTCTCGTTCTCGTGCTCGCTTTTCAAGCGGGAAGCGCTTTCGCTGACTCAAAATTGAACGGAATTGTCAATGATCTTATTGGTACTCCGTACAAAAGCGGCGGAACGTCGTCGAAAGGTTTTGATTGCTCCGGCTTCACGAGCTATGTGTTCGAGAAAATGGGCATTGAGCTTTCACGTACTTCTGGTTCGCAAGCAAAAGAAGGTACAAAGGTCGCTAAGGCTGACCTCATTGCGGGAGATCTTGTGTTCTTCGACACAGTTGGCGGCAATAATAGCGCCATATCCCATGTTGGCATTTACATTGGAGATGGAAAGTTTGTACATTCGTCCTCGAGCAGAGGCGTTGTAACTGACAAACTTAACTCCGAGTACTATGAGGGACGATATGTAACTGCTCGTCGTATCATGGATGCTGATTCATACCAAGCCAACGTTGACGTAAAATAGAGCAACCTAATCCCTCTTCTTGAGGGTTGAACGGGTAGACTCATCTAGCAAAGCCGCAGTTTTTGTCCTCTGACGACAAATGACTTGCGGCTTTGCTGTTTCATTCCAGCTGGAATGCGGCCGTTCAATGTTGCGCTTATGGAAGGAGTTATCACTGATGTATTTGTTTATTCACCGCAAGGATTTGCGTATTGCAGATTTGCGCGCTTTTGATTATTTGAAGAAAAAAGAGAAACAAGGCATTCATTTGCTAATCATAGATCCCGTTATTACAGGAGATGGCCGTTTAACTAGTCATAGCGGCCGGAATTTCATGGCGCAAGCCGCCTCACTTCTGCACAGCTATTCTAATGCAGGAAAGGAACTGCATGTGCTTTATGGTAATCCTGCTGCGATCACCGAAGCACTGCTGCATGCGCATCCCATTGATGAGGTTATTGTTCATACAGACTATACGCCTTACTCACGGCAGCGAGATGAGCAGCTTGGGCTAACCACACGCAGCCTTGGCCGCCGATGGATGTCTATTGCCGATTCACCTCTTGCTGATCTAGATGCTTTCCCGGCATTTGCTCGAAAAATGGAGCCATACAAGGTTTTCACACCCTTTTATCGCAAGTGGAGCAGCTTTATGCTGGAGTGCTATAGCCCAATGAGTGAAACGACGATTCATGAGCTTGCTACCTTAAGCGAAATTAATGCCAAGGTTGCGCAATCCTTCGCTTTGCCTGAATCCGTTTCGCGCGCCCTAGGCGGCACGAACGTGCACGGATCGTCCAAAGGATTATCCAAGCTGGAACGGTTCGTACGAGAACGCCTTGCCTCTTATTCGGAGAGCAGGGACGCTTATGCCGATGATCATACAAGCCAGCTTGCACGTTTCCTTAATACGGGCGCCATCTCCGCCCGCCAAGCCTACGAAATAACCCAAGGGCTTCCGGGGTCTGAATCATGGGTACGGCAGCTGGCATGGCGTGATTTTTATTTATACCAAGCGATGTATCATGATGATTTCTTTCGTTACGAGCAGCTCGCTGATATGTCCAAGCTCTCAGATGCTCATTTAGAAGCATGGGCTGCAGCTGCCACCGGCATTCCAATCATTGATGCGGCCATGACGCAGCTCAATCGTACAGGTGAGCTGCCCAACCGCTTGCGAATGGTAACAGCCATGTTTTTAACTAAAAATCTGCTATGTCCCTTCACGCTTGGCGAACAATATTTCCGCCTTCACTTAAGCGATTATGACAACACGCTTAATCGCGGCGGCTGGCTGTGGTGCTCTTCACTAGGGTATGACGCAGCGCCTTACTTCCGCATCATGAATCCCGCAACTCAGTCGCAAACGCATGATCCTAGCGGCAGCTATATTAGGCGCTGGCTGCCTCATTTGAATCATCTGACAGACAAAGAGATTCATCAGCCGCAAAGCGGTGCCATCGTCGACTTGAAAGCATCACGCGCGCGCGCCATAGAGGTATACAAAACCATTCTTAAATAGCTGAAAGCATTTAAGGCGTGTCTGAAAACCCGTTCAGTGGCACCTTTCACCGCCTTTTCGCCCCCTGCTTCGTTCCGTTTGCTTGACGTACCCCCGGTACGCCTTCACAAATGCGCCTTGCATGGAACGAAAATTCGGCAAAATTTGCTGTCCTCAGAGTTCTCAGACACGCCCTAGAATAACACGTTTAATAATAAATAAACCTCCACACCCGCTTTGAAACAGCGAATGTGGAGGTTTTTTTATAATTTGCAGTTCAGCTAAGCCTTGGATCGTATGCTGTGAACTTGTTTTCTTCCGAGCAGGAGCATCGCCGCTAACAGAAGCAGCAGCAGTATAACTAAGCTGCTTATATACCATAACGTAGATTGCACATTGTACTGATCCATTATCCAGCCAGTCAAACGCGGAAAAATCGCTCCTCCAAGCCCGCCGAATGCTACAAGCAAACTCGTTGTCCTCTCCGTCATACCCGGAATGAGCTCATTGGCATAAACAAGAGCGATACCGAATATACCCGAGAAGAACAATCCGCTAAGTGCGACAAAGGCAAGCATCCAGCTAAGCTGACCCATAACAGCCATTAAAGCAAAAACGACCGAGGCGCCCGCTGTAGCAATAAGCAAGTAACGCGAATAACCCATTCGGTCAGCCAACAGCCCAGCAAACAGACGCCCTAGCACCATCGTTCCCCAGAACAAGCTGAGCACCGCTGCCGCACTGGATTCTCCTACGCCTGATCGAACGATGAGAATAGAAGGCAGATAGTTGGAGAAGCTCATTTCCATTCCTACATAAAGCATAAAAAATAAAGCCGATAACAAGAGAAATGGAAGTGCTTTGCGCGGATAGCCAAAAAAGACAGAACCGCGAGTGGATTGCAATCCTTCCAACTCATTCGAATGGCCTTCCTTCACTTCCGGTGTTCGAGCAACTATACCAAGCTCATCATCCAGCTCTCCAAAGGACATCGTCAGCCAGAGAACAAAGGTGATGCCTGACATCGCTGCCAGAATCGGAAAGGAAACCTGCCATATGCTATGCTGAATCAGATAAGCCGCTGCAATTGGAATCAACAATGCGCCAACGCCAAAAAAGGTTTCCAATCGGCTCATCGCCGATGCCTTGCCGTTTTTCGCCATATCAATAATCATTGCGCCGACGACCGCTTCCGTCATCCCAAAGCCAAGACCCGCAAGCGGAGCAATCGCGAGCATCCAGCCCCATGGCAGCAGCAAACTGTATGCCGCCTCACTGAGCGTCAGTACGCCCATCGCAATCAGTACTGCGCCTCTTTTTCCAACTCTCGAAGTAATAGATGGCGCTAACAGAACACCCACCAGGAACCCGAGGAATTGATTCATAATCCATTGCCCGCCATCTTTATAGGTTAAACCATAATGAGCAATGAGCTGTTCCAAGATAGATCCGCCCACAACATGGGCAACGCCGATGACTAAATATGACAAGCAGCCTAGCCAGATCAACTTCTTCATTTTGATGCTTCTCCTTATTTACGCGCGATCAACGCACGCCTATCTGTTATAATAAACCTATTTCATTCGACATTCGCTCTATTCAGCTACTTTTTTTCAAGCGGAGGTAAAAACAAATGACAAGCCATCAAAGCTCTATTCATTATAATCGAGATGAAGGCGATATGACCATATGCCCGCTCGAAACCGTCCATGCACAGCAACTATGCGGCTGGCGCTACGAGGCTCCATTTGATGTATATAATTGGCCGACTTGGGAGCAAATGAAAAAAGACGAAATCGAATTTGGCGATCCCGTCCTTCGTGCTGCCCAGTATATGGCTGTCCTAGACGCTCAGTCTGCGCTCATTGGGTTCGCGCAGTTTTTTCCTTTAACAGGCGTAACGCGGCTCGGGCTCGGATTGCGGCCTGATCTTTGCGGTAAAGGCCTCGGCCTTGCCTTCACGCGTCTCATTGTCGCAGAGGCAATAAGGCGCACCCCTCAAAACGAAATTGATTTGGAGGTGCTTACTTGGAATACTCGTGCGATGCGCGTTTATGAACAAGCCGGCTTCCATATTACAGACACCTATGCGCGGTCTACTCCCACTGGCTTTGCCGAATGCCATTGTATGGTTTATGAGCCAGCAGCCGCACGTTAACGACGCTGGGCTCCGCGCTCAGAATCCCTCAAATCCATAAGTAAAATAAGACCAGGAGCTGCTAGAACAGATACGGTTCTAATCCATGCGTGAGAATCGAGATCAGTATAGGCGCGCGAAACGATTGCACGTCGATGCTCATTGAGCTGGACGAGATTAGGAACAAAATAGGGACGCCAACACCAGTTGGCACCGCGGTATTGCTCCTCTCGCCTCCAAGCCTTGTCCGCATCGCGATAATAATTGGATGAGAGCTGAATACCGCTCTCATTGCACAAATAAACCCGAATGCAATGCTCGTAAAGCTCGGGAAGCAGCCCCTCTATCCATTCATCCTCATGATCCAGGTAACGCGTCTCTTGAACAAGCGCAACCCACTGCTCTGCCAGCTTCTCCGATTGCCGCTGCCAATAGCGTTCAGTTCCAACGAAATGCAGCAGATGCTGATCAAGCTCCGCTTCAATTAGTGATGCAAAACAAGCAGGCTCACGAAACTCCGGCTCTGCCCTTGCAAACATATAGCCTTGGACGTAACGGGCGCCTGCCTGAATTGCGCGAGCCAAATCCTCCCTTGTCTCCACTCCCTCGACGAGCAGCGAAGCTCCAATTTGCTCTGCTAAATCAGAGAAGGATCGCAGCACACCGAAATAGCCGTCATGAGTCGCGCTTTTCTTAATCATATGAATATCGATTTTGAGCAGGTTGGGCTGAATGTGAGCAATCCGATCCGTATTGCTAAAACCACTGCCTACATCATCGATTGCAATTAAACAGCCCCTTGCCCGGTATATGTCGACAACAGAACGAAGCCTATCCATGGAACCTTGGAAGCTTTCCTCCGTTATCTCTATGACAATTCGTTTCGGGTCGATTCCGTACTTATCAAGCAGCGACAACGTGTAGAGCTCGCCGATCTCCTCATACCGATAAATCCAAGACGGCTTCAAATTAATGAATAACATGGGCTGTTCTTCTTCCATTAAAGCAAGCTTGGAGAATGCCTGCTCCCGCAGTACCCGGTCCACTATAATGTGGTCCTCTTCTGGAATTTGTTCATTGCAGAAGAAAGGTCCAAGACTCCGCACGGAATCACCCTTTACAGCTCGAGCAAGCACCTCGTACCCCATAATGCGTCTTGTATCCATCGCTATAATGGGCTGATAAAATGCTGCCAATGTTTCACCATCTAATTCAAGCGCTTTCGGCAACAGCAACGATGATGAGCACTCATTCATGTCGTTCTCCTCTATGTTAGATCAATGTCAAATTATATGTCATATAGTATTGAATAACATTGTAATAGAGTCGACATTAAATGTAAAGATCCGACAAGAGCATGAAGTTTTATGTCGAATACTTATATCAATCTAATGATTTGTGTCACCTTATCATCCTGTGAAACCTCTATGATGTGATGTTTGCTATTATACGTAATGACACCGCTTCCTACCTCAATGACCGGATTCTCTCCTAGCCCAAAGAAAACATCATCCGCCAAAGCCTCCATCACTTCATGCCGATCGCTTACAGGCAGCTGAGCCCATTCATCAGGCTCCATTTCAAAAAAAGTATAGCTATTCTCAATTTCAGCCACAGCTGCTGTAAAATCCTTCAATATATCTGAATATTCTCTTGCATGTCTTACGCCCATTTGCGTATACCACCTTTGCTATCGTCATTTTTTGTACATATCTCTCTACTATTCTACCGCATTTTATCATTTTTTAACGCATTCGCCTTAAATCATTCCATATACTCTAACTTCAGAATACCCATTTGTCGATAATATAAGAAGTAGAGAAATGTCGAAAATGTATTGGACGGGGTGTATGATGAAAAATTCAACAATTATTGGTTTGGTGCTAGGATTAGTCGCTGTACTTGGAGGCATGGTTTTAAAGGGAGCACACCTGTCCTCTCTTGCAAATCCAGCTGCTTTTATGATTATTATTTTGGGAACTATAGCCTCCGTCATGATCGCCTTCCCGATGTCCGAGCTATCCAAAGTCGGTAAACTATTCAAAATGGTGTTCACTGAGCAAAAGCTGCCTATGCGTGATGAGCTGATTCAGCGCTTCATGGAATGGGCTTCCATTACACGTCGCGAGGGTTTGCTCGCTCTTGAAGCAAAAGTTGACGAAATTGAAGATACATTTCTTCGTAACGGCATGCGTATGATTATTGACGGAAATGACCAAGATTTTGTACGCGATGTTTTACTTGAGGATATTGCCGCAACAGAAGACCGCCACAAAGCGGGGGCACTTATTTTTACGCAAGCTGGTACATATGCCCCTACACTTGGGGTACTCGGAGCAGTTGTCGGCCTCGTTGCCGCACTTGCTGATATGAGCGATATGGGAAAACTCGCACATGCCATCGCAGGAGCTTTTATCGCAACACTTCTTGGTATCTTTACAGGTTATGTATTATGGCATCCTATTGCTAATAAACTGAAGCGCATGTCTAAGAAAGAAATTCAAATCCGTCTTATGATGGTGGAAGGCCTTCTTTCTATTCAATCCGGCGTATCAACGATCGCTATTAATCAGAAGCTATCTGTTTTCCTTACACCTACAGAAAGATTGAAGATGAGGGAAAAGGAGGAAGGCGCCGTTGAGCAGAAAGCATAGACACGAAGAACACGAGGAGCATGTGGATGAATCATGGCTCATTCCTTACGCCGATTTGCTCACCCTGCTGCTAGCACTTTTTATCGTGCTGTACTCCATGAACTCCGTCGACGTAAAGAAGTTTGAAGAAATGTCGAAAGCATTTAGTTTAGCACTCAGCACTGGCAGCGGTATTCTAACCGAAACGTCCGCTGTGAAAAGCGGCGAGGATGACGGGAAGAAGCAAAAAGAAGAAGGCGGCAAGCTTCCCGACAAGGATGTAAACAAAAATCAATCAGATGAAGAGAAAGCTCGCGAGGAACTTATTAAGCAGGAGCAGAAGGATCTCGAGGATCTGAAGAAAAAAGTAGATGCCTATATTAAGAAAAACGGACTGACATCTGATCTTGAGACGAAGCTAAATCTCTCACAGCTGATGATTACGATTAGCGACAACGCATTATTTGCACCGGCACAAGCAACTATTAAGCCTGAATCGAAGGAGCTTGCCGTTGCAATCAGCAAAATGCTGCAGCAGTACCCTGATTATGAGGTCATCGTTTCCGGTCATACCGATACAACGCCGATCTCGACTTACCAATTTAAATCTAACTGGGATTTGAGCTCTATGAGGGCGATTCGTTTCTTGGACGTCTTGCTCGAAAATAAACAACTGAAACCCGAGCGCTTTAGCGCTATCGGTTACGGTGAGTATCGCCCTGTTGCCGACAACGAAACAGTTGCAGGCAAATCCAAGAACCGTCGTGTAGAGGTTTCGATCATCCATACGTACACTGATGTCACGAATGCCCAGCAGTTAAATGTAAAAAAACCATAATAAAAAACCTGAATCAACTCGCCCTAAGCGTGTGATTCAGGTTTTTTTGTCGTTATACGAATGAATACTTCCTGCTTAGACCGGCTCATAACTTAATGTTTCGAATAAAGTCGCCTTCTCAGCTTCACTCAAATCACGCCATTTGCCAACATGAAGACCGCCGAGCTGGATGTTCATAATACGCTGCCGCTGCAGTCTCCGAACATGATAACCGAATGCTTCGCACATTCTACGAATTTGACGATTGCGGCCTTCCGTTAAAATAATGCGAAATACGCGGTCCGTCACTCTTGTTACAACACATGGCAGTGTCATGCTGCCTAGAATATGAACTCCGCTTGCCATTCCTTTTAAGAACGCTTCTGTCATCGGTTTATCTACTGTGACCAAATATTCTTTCTCATGCTTGCCCTCCGATCGTAGAATCGGATTGACGATATCACCGTCATTCGTGAGGAGAATCAATCCCTCCGAATCCTTGTCCAGCCTCCCGATCGGGAAGATACGCTCCTCATGACCAACAAAATCAACAATATTGCCTTTAATATGAAGCTCGGTTGTACAGGTAATGCCTACCGGCTTATTAAGCGCAATATAAACATGATTTTTTTGCTCGCCGATTTTGCGGCCATCGACACGTACATCGTCACCTATTTCAGCTTGGCTGCCGAGCTGTGCCTTTTCTCCATTGATCGTAACACGTCCGCTGTCTACAAGCTTATCCGCCTCACGTCTGGAGCAATAACCTGTTTCACTAATAAACTTATTGATTCTCAAAGCTGCTTCACCCCGTTGTATGTAATGCCAAGTCGGCAATTTTGTCCGATGAATAATATTGAATCATCGATGACTTGCTTGCTGCCTTCATTTGTCCAGCTTGTCCCGCCGCTCTTCTCATTGCCAAAGCTACATCCTCTCCCTTAATCGGCCGATACTTGCGCAGCGGACCAACCATTGCAAATTGCAGCCCTTTCGAAACGACAGCTCCAAACGCTTCACCAGGTCGAGCCTGCGGTCTTTCGCCAAGCAGAAGCGAGGGTTGAAACACTTGAACTAGCGGAATGCTCAGCTTAGCAATCGCATCCTGCAGTTCCCCTTTCACTCTGCTGTAAAATATTTTTGAACTGGAGGAAGCCCCCATAGCCGTCACGATAGAAAATAAAGAAGCATTCGTGCGTTCTGCAAACCGGGCAAGCGTGAGCGGATATTCGTAATCTACTTTGCGGAAGGCTTCTTGCGTCTTCGCCACCCTGATCGTCGTGCCAAGCGTGCAAAATACGACATCTGCATGTACCTGCTCCAGTGTTTGATCCAAATCCTCAAAGGAGATAACGATCATATTCAGTTTGGAGAGCTCATTTGCGCTGCCCAAAGCTTTGGTCTCTAGCGGCCGCCTTACAATAACGGTTACCATCGTCACCAGCGGATCACGAAGCAGCTGACGGAGCAAGGCTGCTCCGATCAAACCAGTAGCTCCTACGAGTAAAGCGCTGTAGCCTGAAGCATCATGAAGCACGTTCCCTTTTTGCCATGAACCATCTACAGAAGATTCCTGCTTCAACGAGAATCCCTCCTCTTACATTTCCGTTAGAAGCCCGATCTGTGCTTATGCTTCCAGTATACCGCTCTCCCGTGTTTCTTTCAAAGCTGGCAGCAGCAAATGTATCGTTGTTCCGACATTAACCTGGCTTTTAATATCCATCGTTCCGCGGTGGCTGTTAATAATACGCTGACTGACCATAATGCCGAGCCCTGTGCCCGTTTCCTTCGCTGTAAAAAAAGGATCTCCAATTTTCGGTATCATATCGTCCGGGATGCCCATTCCTTCATCCGTAATCGTGATCGAAATGTATTCCCGTTTATGATTAATATGAATATGGATTCGTCCACCATTTGGCATCGCTTCAATCGCATTTTTCAGCAAATTAATAAAAACTTGCTTCAATTGATTTTCTTCACATGAAATTAAGCAAGAATCATCGGTTAGAGTAACACAAAACTCGATATTATGAAGAAGTGCCTCACTGTTCATTAACGCAATAACATCTTGCAGTATATCCCGTATGTCCTTGGTGACAAACCTCGTCGCTTGCGGCTTCGCAAGAATGAGAAACTCGCCAACAATGAGATTGATCCGGTCAAGCTCCGATAACATAAGCGTTACGTGGGAAAGCGCCAGCTTCTTGCTCTCCTGCTGGAGCTGCAGGAAGCCGCGAAGCGTCGTCAGCGGGTTGCGAATCTCATGGGCTACGCCTGCAGCTAACTGCCCTACTGTCGTCAGCTTCTCCGACCTTCGCAGCAGCTCTTCCATTTTGTTACGGCTCCTCATGTCTCTTGAAATGCTGGCAAAGGCACGAATCGTTCCGTCCGAATCACGAATTGGCGATATGGTTACACTTACAGGTATCAGCTCTCCAAGCTTCGTCATTCGTATCGTTTCCTGAGCTGGCAGTACTTTGCCCGACAAGATCTGGTTTAACATATCCCTCATCTCTGCATGATGAGAGTCGGGAAGAATAGGATTAATGAGACCAATTGCTTCTTCTTCCTCATAACCAAAGAGCAACTCGAAAGCACGGTTTACTTGAATAACCTTACCATCCAAATCAATAAGATGGATCGCATCGCTCGTATGGTTAATAAACGACTCCAAATGCTCCTTCATCCGGCGGTTCTCCTCAAATGCTCTGCGCAGCTTGTTCATATATATACTTAGATTTTGCGACATCGCATTGACCTTAAGAGCCAGCAAGCCGAATTCATCCTTGCGTTTAATTCGAATCGGCTGTTGAAACCTTGCAGATGAAACCTCGTTAACCTTCCATAATATATCTTTTAGAGGTCTAATCATTACTCCTACCAGCCAATAGCTAATAAAGAGGACGAGCACCATCGATATGCCCGTATAAATGAATGAATCATTTCGCTTCTCCGCGATAAGCTCATTCATTCCCTCACTGTCATAAACGACACTTATAATGTAGTTGCCCATCTGCTTCGTGTAATAATAACTTCTAAAATAGGATTTTCCGTTGATCTCCATCTTTCGAAGCTCAAAACCTGTTTTCTTCACATCGGTTATAATAGATTGATCGCTATTTGAATCCAAATACGTGTAGGTGCCGTAACGAACAGCTGACGTATCTTGCTCAAATACTGTAATTTCATTTATATTTGGATTTAATGTTTTTACGATATCAAAGATATGCCCAGGGCCTGAACGATCCTTCTCCGGAAAGATATAGCCTGAACCTGACTTCTTCTCGTAAGAGGAAAATGTGTTTGCCACATGCATGGAAGTATCGTGCATCGCTCCCTTCGCTTGCTCACGCATGCTTTGAATCATCGAATATTCGCTAAGCATGTGCTGGAATATAAAAAACGTCAAAACGATAAGCGTGATCAAGACTGAGAATTTCATCTTTATTGACAATGAATGACACATCCTTTTACACAAAAACGTTTTTATTAACAACTTATACACAATATTCACAATTACTGTGCACAGCTCTGAATAAATTGTGAGTATTTATGTGTATATCCTGATAGTTATCCACAATGTTATCCACGACATGTTAACAACGGAATATTTGTTCGTTGTATAATGAATAAATAGTAAAGGAGTTATTGTATATGACAAGAGAGCAAGAAGATCAGAAATGGATGCTGGAAGCTATTGAAGAAGCCAAAAAAGCCGAGCAAATTGGAGAGGTTCCTATCGGGGCTGTTATCGTCAGAAACAATGAAATCATCGGAAGAGGCTACAATTTGCGTGAGACGAGGTTTGATCCAACCGCTCATGCCGAAATGGTAGCTATTCGTGACGCCTGCGATCGCATCGGCGCATGGAGATTATTAGATTGTACATTGTATGTCACGTTGGAGCCTTGTCCAATGTGCGCCGGCGCCATTGTTCAATCTCGGGTTAAACGTGTCGTTTATGGAACAAGCGACCCGAAGGCTGGATGTGCAGGGACGCTTATGAATTTACTGCAAGAGCCCCGTTTCAACCATGAAACGGAGCTCACTAGTGGTATTTTACAGCCTGAATGCTCAAACCTGTTGACTCAATTTTTCCGACGGCTTCGAGAGAGATAATATTCTCTACAAATCGTCGCGGCGTATCGTAATATCTGTTAGCTCGTTTCTTTGTATATGCTGTAACGCAACAATTAGTTGATCGGCCTCTTCGCTAATCGCTAGAACATCCGGATCTGTCAGACTGCCGCGCGCTTCGGCTATTTCATGAAGCTTTAGCCGCAACGACTGCAATTGTTTAAGCAAGTGTTTTTTGTCCATAGCTCGCTTCGGGGCACGCTCCTTATCTAGCACTCGTGTGGTAATGCTTCTATTATACTCGTAGAGCAATAAGGAGTTTGTAAAAACTTGTCGACGAACGTAGACAATTTTCGGGCATTATTCGACAAAATGAAGGTATTTTATCCAATTTCTAGTTCTTTTTGACTAGTAAAATCGATCAATATATGGAAAAAGTTACTTGCGTTAAATACAGAATAGTAAAATATACATATATATGAATAATTGAAAAATGTTAATAAAATCACAAATATGCTAATAACGCTCATCAAGTGCTTTAATGTTAACAATTCCGATAAATGGTTTCAGCGATTTACGGGTAATGGTGTCGAATGCCAGAAAAAACGGCTGTTAAAGAAGCTGTTTTAAGCGGCAGCATGCGCCTCGGATTTGGTCCAAATCCTCCACATCTTTGTAGCTATTATGAGGATAAATCCATTTGTATTATAAGAAAGTATGAAGTAAAATTATTTAAAACATTAGTCGTAATACAGGGAAATGAACATAAATTAGGATGTCGGGATGTGCCTTTGTGAATAATAAAGCAGTAATTTTGGGTTGTAATTATTATATAGGTTTAAGCACCATTCGTTGCCTAGGCATTAACGGTGTACATACGGTTTCCGTAGATTATTCGACTAAAGATACCTATGGCGCCGATTCAAAATATACGTCTGAGAGACTAATCTCTCCTCATTATAAAGAAGACACGGCAGCGTTCATTCGTTTCTTGAAGGAATATGCCCGCAAGCAAAGCGCTCCTCCTGTCCTTATTCCATGCCACGATTCTTATCTTGAGGTTATCGATGAGCATTTGGAAGAGCTTAGAGAACACTATCTCATACCACAAGACATTCCGGGCATATATTCGGATATGATGAATAAAGAGGTGCTGCAGCGCCTTTCTCTAGAAAATGGCGTAGCTGTTCCCGAAACGGTCCGTGTAGACGAAGATCGTTTCTTTGAGAAGATCGACGAAATCATTAAATATCCTTGTATCGTCAAACCAACAGATTCTCCGTCCTTCGTTGCCAAGTTTAGACGGAAGCTCTTTAAGGTACACAGCCGCGCTGAGCTCGAACAAGCGCTGGCCAAAGCGAAGGAAGCGGGCTTGGAAGTCATCGTACAGCGTATCATCCCGGGTTTCGACGATCATATGTATACATTCGACGCGTATTTAAACCAAGATTCAAAGGTCACTCACTGGGTCACTTGTCAAAAATTCCGCCAATATCCGATTAACTTCGGCGCATCGGTGTATACAGGGCAGAGATACGTACAAGAGCTGTTCGATATCGGAGCTCCTTTTCTAGAGAAGATGAAATGGAAAGGCTTCGCTGAAATTGAATTCAAAAAAGACGCCGAAACTGGCCGTTTTTATTTAATCGAAGTCAATTGCCGGATTACCAACCTGAACAACCTGCTGTACCGAGTTGGGGTAAATATTCCATGGATTACTTACCAAGAGTTAACTGGCGGCAACCTTGTGCCTCCCAAAGCCGTCAAAGAGAATACGAACCGTGTTTTCTGGTATGGATATGAGGACATGCTTGCTGTTCGCGATTACATCAAGACGGGTCAATTGACTTGGAAGCAAGTATTCGTATCCTTGTTTAAACCGAAAGCTTATGCGATCTGGGATTGGAAGGACCCGAAACCAGCCTTTTCCTATGCGGCTATCATCGGTGGCAAGCTTACGAAAAAGCTTCTAAGAAGATAGCCTGCGAAAATAGTAATAGGTAATAGAATGGAGCTGATCGTATGTTATTGACCTCCTTACTGAAAGATCTGAATTACACGCTCGTGAAAGGCGATTTGCATATTGAAGTAAGCTCCATTGCCTTTGATTCGAGGGAAGCCACAGCTGGCGGCGTGTTTGTTGCGATCACTGGCTTTTCGGTTGACGGACACCGTTTCATTGATAAAGCGATCGCACTTGGTGCGACGGTTGTTATTGTAGAGAAGGATGTTGATGTTCCCGAAGGCATAACGGTGTTGCTCGTTAACGACACGCGTGAGGCGCTCGCCCTGGTATCTGCTAACTTCTATCATCGTCCGACTGAGCAAATGAATCTTATCGGCATCACCGGTACAAACGGGAAGACGTCTACGACATATTTTCTAAAATCTATATTCGAGCAAACGGGGACAGCCCTCGGAATTATTGGCACGATCGGCACAGTTATCGGCGACAAGCTGATTCAAAATAAAAATACGACGCCGGAATCGCTGTATTTGCAACGAATCTTCTCCGATATGATCGAATCACATATGAAGCACTGCGTCATGGAGGTTTCTTCGCATGCGCTCAACTTGAAACGCGTTGCTCATTCCAGCTTCAAAACTGGCATTTTCACGAATCTAACGCCGGATCATTTGGAGCTTCACCATACGATGGAGGAATATTTCGAAGCGAAGGCTTTGCTGTTCGACATGACGACGGACTTTAACATTATTAATGCAGATGATAAATTTGGCCGTATTCTCATTGACCGATTGCAGCATAAAGGTCCAAAGCTGGTTACTTATGGCATTGAGCAGGAAGCTGACATTTACGCGACGGATATTACTTATTATGCCGACTATACGACTTATATTGTAAATACGCCAAAGGGCAGCATCGCAATTAAAGTAAACCTGCCTGGGACGATCTACGTATATAATAGTCTAGCCGCTATTGCAACGGCTTATTGCAATCAATTTACGCTACAGCAAATCGCAGACGGTATTTTGGCTGTTGAGGGTATTAAAGGCCGGCTGGAAGTTGTCTATCAAGATGAGGATACGAAGATCATCGTCGATTTTGCTCATACCGAGGACAGCCTGGAGAAGGCATTAAAAACAATCAGACCTTTTACCAAAGGCAAAATCATTCTAGTGTTCGGCGTTTACGCATCTGATGGGGAATCAGGCACAGAGAAACGTAGAGCGATGGCTAAGGTAGCCGCTACATTTGCTGATTTTTCCGTAATCACCTCTGATAATCCCAAGGAGCAGGATAATAATCTGATTATTAGGGAAATTATTGAAGGAGTCGAAGCTTATAACGGAGCTTATGAGGCCGTTATCGACCGAAGAGACGCTATTGCTTTTGCCATTGATATCAGCAGAAAAGACGATGTCATTCTCATTGCCGGCAAAGGTCATGAAACGTCGCAAATTATTGGGAAAACGGAAATCCCATTTAATGAATCGGAAATCGTCAGGGAAATCAAATTAAAAACGACGATTTGACTGCGCTTAAAACAATAAAGTTAATGAAAGGTATTCCACATGTGCGGTTTTGTAGGTTTTGCAGATAGTCGTCCCGACGTTGATCAAGTAGCCATTATTAAAGATATGATGGATATGATCGTTCATAGAGGACCCGATAGTGGCGGTATCTATTCGGATGAGGAAGTAACTTTAGGGTTTAGACGCCTCAAAATTATAGATATGTCTGAAGAAGCCAGCCAACCGATTTACAACGAGGATAAAAGCTGTGTTCTTGTATTTAATGGAGAAATCTACAATTATGTAGAGCTGCGCGAAGAGTTGATTCAGTGCGGACATACCTTTGTTAGCCATACGGACAGCGAGGTTATCATTCATGCTTATGAAGAGTATGGAACCTCGCTGCTTCAGAAGCTAAGAGGCATGTTTGCTTTTGCGATATGGGATACGAATACGGAAACGATGTTTCTCGCCAGGGATTTCTTTGGCATAAAGCCGTTGTATTATACACAAAACACAACGGATAATTCCTTTCTATTCAGCTCTGAAATCAAAGCTTTCTTAAAGCAGCCTGCCTTCCGCAAAGAGCTGAACAAGGATGCGCTCAAGCCTTACCTGACCTTTCAATACTCCGTGCTTGATGAAACGTTTTTTAAAGGCGTGTACAAGCTGAAGCCTGGTCACTATATGCTTTACAAACAAGGCAAGCTAGAAGTGAAGCCTTATTGGGACGTTAACTTTGCAGAAGAACCGAACAGCCTGTCCCATTACGTCAACCAAATTAAAAGCACAGTAAAAGAATCAGTCGCCTATCACCAAATTAGCGATGTGCCGGTCGGGTCTTTTTTGTCCGGAGGCATTGATTCCAGTTATATTACCGCTTTGCTAAAACCAAACAAAACATTTTCCGTCGGCTTTGAGGATTATGAAGGCAACTTTAATGAGACGAACCTCGCAGWGKATTTGTCAGAAATTTTAAACATCGAAAACTATAAACGACTGGTTTCAGCGGATGAGTGCTTCAAGATGCTGCCAACGATTCAGTACCACATGGATGAACCGCAGTCCAACCCATCCTCCGTGCCCCTCTATTTCCTAGCAGAGCTTGCGAGCAAGCATGTGACCGTGGTGCTCTCTGGAGAAGGCGCAGACGAAATTTTTGGCGGTTATGATTGGTACGATACGACACCAGCGATGAAAAAATACAAGAAGCTTCCGTTTGCAATCAGGCGGCCGTTATCATTATTGAGCGGCAAGCTGTCCAAAAACAGAATCACCTCCTTTGTTGTAAAAGGCGGACAGCGGGTTGAGGAACGTTTTATCGGTCAAGCTCATGTGTTTGAAGAAGCTGATGCCTTAGCCGTATTGAAGGACGAATATAAGCAAGGACCATCCGTACAAAGCATTACGAAGACTATGTATGATCAAGTGCGGGGCAAAGATGATATAACTAAAATGCAATATCTCGATCTGAAGCTTTGGCTTCCGGGAGATATTCTTCTTAAGGCAGACAAAATGAGCCTCGCCCATTCCATTGAGCTGAGAGTCCCATTTTTAGACAAAGTGGTTATGGATCTGGCTTCAAAGCTGCCTACTGATCTTCGTGTACATCCAAGCAATACGAAGTATGCACTGCGTACAGCTGCGAAGGAAGTACTTCCCGATGAATGGGCGAATCGACCAAAGGTTGGTTTTCCTGTACCTATTAGGCACTGGCTAAGACAAGAGAAATATTATAAGCTCGTTAAGGACATGTTTCTCTCGGACCGAGCGAAGCTGTTCTTTCATACCGATGAGCTGATGAAATATCTGGATTCGCATTATTCAGGCAAGCAGAACTACGCTAGATACATTTGGACAGTGTATGTGTTCCTTATATGGCATAAGACGTTCTTCGAGCAAGCGTAACAGGCATGGGGCAGCCACCGGCTGCCTGCTCGTTACACACTGTCGCATAACTATTACGGCTATAAAGTGAAGGAGCCACCAACATGAAAAGAATGATCAAGCTCCTGGTGTTATTGGGTATTATATTTTTTATTTATACATTGTTTACGAAAGAAGATGCAAAACCTGTATTCAATGAGAAAGTCGATTCTTCACCAACGACTGCCCCTACTCCAGAAATAGAGCAAGGAACAATTACAATAATAAGCAAAGACGAAGCAACGCAGCAGCCAATTAAAGATGCTGTATTTATAATAACCGCTGCTAATAGCGGATCGGTTATCGGCACCATGACAACAGACGAAATGGGTAAAGCAACATCTATTTTGCTCGATTACGGTACCAGCTATAAGATAAAACAACAGAAGGTCGGCAGGCCTTATCAGCTGTCGGAGGARGAGCATCAAATAGCGGTTAAAGGCCCTGAACAAGAGCTGACAACCACCAACAAAACGTTTGAATATGTGAAGGATTATGAGCGGGCAGCTGATGGCTCTATTAACATTAAGAAGGTTTATATGGATGTCGATACCATCATGCAGAAGCCTGAGCTGCCTAACGGCTGTGAAATTACTTCATTAACCGCGGTACTCAATTATTACGGATATGACGTTACCAAAACAGAAATGTCGGATAATTACTTGCCGAAGCAAGCTTTTATCACCAAGAACAATAAATTGTATGGGCCTGATCCCTATAAATCATACGCTGGCGAACCTAGGTCGTTAAAAGGCGGATTTTTCAGCTTTGCTCCTCCTATCGTGGAGGCGGCTAACTTGTATTTTGATGTCGCAGGGCGCAGCAACAGTACTTCAGATATTAGCGGCAGCACTCGGGAGGAAATCATCGAGCAGCTTAATAAAGGGATTCCTGTAGTAACTTGGATCACGCTTGATCTCACGCCGCCAAAAATGAATTACGCTTGGTATTTCAGTGATACTGGTGAATATTATTCAGCTCCTATTAATTTGCACGTGGTTGTCCTAAATGGATATGAGGATGGTAAAGTACATGTAATGAATCCGTTAAAAGGACAAGTTACTTACGATGCAGACACTTTTTTTAACAGCTATGACGCAATGGGAAGCCATGCTATGATCGTTGAATAACTAAATCATTTCAATTAAACACTTCATCAAAAGTAGGTTGAGGCAATGGAAGCTAAAAGCTTAGGCATCATAGGCGGGATGGGCCCAAAAGCAACATCCGTATTTTTCGATATGATTATCGAGCAAACGGCAGCAGACCGTGATCAAGAGCATATTGATATCGTCATTCTCAATCATGCCACTTTGCCAGATCGAACTGGTGTCATATTAGAAAACAAAGGCGAGTTGTTTCTCAAAGCGGTTGCTAAAGATTTCAAAATCCTTGAGGCAGCAGGCGTATCTAATATTGCGATTCCTTGCAATACGTCGCATTATTTCTATAATGATATGCAGCAAATGACAAGCATAAATATAATCAACATGGTTGATGAGACGCTGAAAAAGATCCATGACACCTTTGGAGAACACTGTAAGATTGGTATTCTAGCTACAAATGGAACGGTTAGCAGCGGCGTGTACCGTCATGGCTGCAATCAGTATAATATGCACCTTCACGAGCCTGAAGAAGCCATTCAGGAGCATGTGATGGACATTRTCTACAACAAGGTCAAACGCAATTTGCCTGTTGAGCCTTCCGAGTTTGAAGGCATCATTAACCACTTGCTCGTGCAGGATGAGTGCCAGTGTGTGATCATCGCATGCACGGAATTATCCTGCATACCGATCAAAAAAGACGTCGCAGCCTTTTGTGTAGATGCAATGACGGTGCTTGTACAAAGATCTATTGAGCTGTCGGGCAAACAAACCATCGCGAAATAAGAGCATTACAAAAAATCCGGAGATCATTCTCCGGATTTTTTTATGCTTTGGGCTTGTACTATTTTAGATTAAAGAAGATTGAGTTCTACATTAATGTTGCCTCTAGTGGCTCTAGAATACGGACATACCTGATGAGCGGCTTCGACCAATTCCTTCGCTACGTCTGCTTCAACGCCCTCAAGCGCAATATCCAGCTTCACAGCCAGCTCATATCCGCCATCTGCATCCTTGCCAAGCGTAACATGAGCGGTTACTTCGGTTTTCTCCACTTTAATCTTCTTCATCCGGCATACAACGTTAAGAGCACTCTCAAAGCAAGCTGCGTAACCTCCTGCAAACAATTGCTCTGGGTTCGTTGCACCACCCACTCCTCCAAGCTCTTTAGGGGCTCTCACATCTACATTCAAAATATTATCGCTTGAAACAAGCTTGCCATCTCTTCCACCTGTTGCCGTTACCGTAGCTGTATATAAGTTTTGCATCATTAATTCCTCCGTTTAGGTTTTTATTTTAGTACGTTACTTTGCATGCTCTAGACCTTGAAGCTCCCCATGAAAATGCACCTTATCGACAACGGCCTTTTATTTAACCTCCGTTACTTGAAATAACTTCTTGTTTTCTTATTGCCAAAGAGAGCCTTCTCTATTCTCTTTATGCAATTTGGTGCAGTGTTGAATTTGTATTTTATACAATTTAATTTTATAAAATATAATATACACTCGCTCATAGGCGATGTCAATAGTGCTAAGTTATATATGCTCAAATAACAAAACAGATTTCCTCCACATTTAGGGAAGAAATCTTGTTGTTTTATTATATTCAGTTAAATAGTAATCCTCATTCGATCTAAGAAAATCGCTCTAATACCCACTAAGTTGAGGGTTCTAGACTAATCTCGATTGTTTTCTTTCCTAACCGTTTGTTCAAATAATCACGATTTGCCAAAATGCGCTCATCTGTCGGCCGGAATTGTGCTGCTTTTTCATTATGATCGTACGCGGCTTCGTAATCACCTATGCCATCGTAACAAACGCATAGTTGAAGCTGCGGCAGCCATGTAGAACAAGCTAAATTCTCAAAGCCCCAGTTCTCTTCCGGCTTCTCCGTGCTCAGCGCTAATTTATACCAATAAATTGCCAGCTTATACTCTTGACGCTGTAAGAAATAATAACCGAGGCGGCAACAAAATTCTGGACGAGGCTTGTCGTAATGGAAAGAGCGGAAGATCGAATCGACCACGTTGCGTACTTCATTAAGCTCGCTGTAGCAATCTGCAAGCCTGCCGCAGGAAGCAATGTTATCCTCAATCCATCCTCTGCCCGTCGCAAGAAACTTTTCGTAGTACCTTATAGCAGCCTCATATTTCCCATGATCCTTAAGTTCATTGGCATAATAGAATAAATCGCGCGGAGAAAAGATTTCCCCTTTCGCCAGTCGTTTCTCATAAATGTTCAAATTGCGATTACTGTCATGATGTATACTGCTATGGGTTACGGCGATATCGCTGCTCAATATATCCCCGTAAACTTCAAGGTATTCATGCACCGGACCAATCCATTTGAAAGCACGCGATCTTTTTACAATTCGGTTTCGTCTTAGCTTTGAAGTTACATTACCAAATTCATCAAATGCCAAATGGTATTCCATAGAAATGGAGTCGACGGCAGGATCTACATTTTGTTTTAGCTCCAGCAGTTTCTGCTGATCGATTTCCTTCAAAATATCATCTGCATCCAGCCACATAATATGGGATTTGGTTGCTAAAGAAAAAGCATAGTTGCGAGCTGCCGCAAAATCATCGATCCATGTAAAATGTTCGATGCGATCGGTAAACTCGCTCGCAACCTGCTTCGTTAAATCCGTAGAGCCCGTGTCCACAATAATAATCTCATCAGCGATATCCTTCATGGAAGTTAGACATCGACCGAGCGTCTTCTCTTCATTTTTGACAATGAGGCACAAGCTGATGGAAATCAACAAAACCACACTCCCGCGAGTCGATTAGATTGATACATCATATTCTCATGCCATTGTCCTGTTACTTCTGCTTTATTAACTAACCCGAATGATGGTCAAAGCCGCACCTGCTCCGCCGCCTAACAGCGTTGCTGTTCCTAATAATCCAAACATTTGAAGCGTTATGGTGCTGCCAGCAGTCAAAGTAATAATAGTATCATTATTAAAGCTCGATACGCTTAGTACTGGAGCAACAGTAGATGCAAGATTGGCTGTACCATTAATTAGAAGACGAGTACTAAGAAGTAAGGCAGCCGTGGTATTGATTTGATAAGTGATATAATATCTGCCTGCATTAGCAACTGTAAAGGTATCATTCGCTCCGTTGACAGTAATATTTGCGCTTAGGTTTTGTGAGCTTGGGAGTGGTACATTTGTTCCTCCAAGCACAACAGCGATAAGTGCACCCGTTGTATTGCCAGCATAACTAGAATCGGCCGTTGGTTCAGCACCTGTTACACCTGTGGCTCCCGTAGTTCCGGTTGCTCCTGTTGCTCCTGTGACGCCATTTGTTCCAGTTGCTCCCGTCGCGCCTGTTACACCGTTGGCTCCTGTTGCTCCTGTGGAGCCTGTTACACCCGTTGCTCCTGCCACTCCTGTCGCACCTGTTGCCCCAGCAGTTCCTGTCGCTCCAGTTACACCGTCGGCTCCTGTTGCTCCTGTGGAGCCCGTTACACCCGTTGCTCCTGCTGTTCCTGTCGCGCCTGTTGTCCCAGCTGTTCCTGTCGCACCAGTTACGCCGTCGGCTCCTGTTGCTCCTGTAGAGCCCGTTACACCCGTTGCTCCTGCTACTCCTGTCGCACCTGTTGCCCCAGCTGTTCCTGTCGCACCAGTTACACCGTCGGCTCCTGTTGCTCCTGTGGAGCCTGTTGCACCCGTTGCTCCTGCTACTCCTGTCGCGCCTGTTGTCCCAGCTGTTCCTGTCGCACCAGTTACGCCGTCGGCTCCTGTTGCTCCTGTGGAGCCCGTTACACCCGTTGCTCCTGCTACCCCTGTCGCACCTGTTGCCCCAGCAGTTCCTGTCGCACCTGTTACACCATCGGYTCCTGTTGCTCCTGTGGAGCCTGTTGCACCCGTTGCTCCTGCTGTTCCTGTCGCACCAGTTACACCGTCGGTTCCTGTTGCTCCTGTGGAGCCTGTTGCACCCGTTGCTCCTGCTACCCCTGTCGCACCTGTTGCCCCAGCAGTTCCTGTCGCACCTGTTACACCATCGGYTCCTGTTGCTCCTGTGGAGCCTGTTACGCCCGTTGCTCCTGCTACCCCTGTCGCACCTGTTGCCCCAGCAGTTCCTGTCGCTCCAGTTACACCGTCGGCTCCTGTTGCTCCTGTGGAGCCTGTTGCACCCGTTGCTCCTGCTACCCCTGTCGCACCTGTTGCCCCAGCAGTTCCTGTCGCTCCAGTTACACCGTCGGCTCCTGTTGCTCCTGTGGAGCCCGTTGGACCCGTTGCTCCTGCTACCCCTGTCGCACCAGTTACGCCGTCGGCTCCTGTTGCTCCTGTGGAGCCTGTTGCACCCGTTGCTCCTGCTATTCCTGTCGCTCCTGTTGTCCCAGCTGTTCCTGTCGCACCAGTTACGCCGTCGGCTCCTGTTGCTCCTGTGGAGCCTGTTGCACCCGTTGCTCCTGCTACTCCTGTCGCGCCTGTTGTCCCAGCTGTTCCTGTCGCACCAGTTACACCGTCGGCTCCTGTTGCTCCTGTAGCACCTGTTGCTCCAGCAGTTCCTGTCGCTCCAGTTACACCGTCGGCTCCAGTTGCACCCGTCGTTCCTGGTAATCCAGTCGCCCCGGTCGCCCCGGTCGTACCTGTTTCTCCTGCTCCCGTAGCACCAGTTGCTCCTGTAGCACCACTCGCCGCAAGCAGCATATAATCTGGCGATGTTCCCGGTGTGCCTGTTGGCGGCGCCGTATTCACGATATACGTGCTTCCATTAAACGTTACGACCTGACCTACTGGATAGCCTGGCGCCGCGAGTGGATCAAATACCACGATCCCACTTAGACCAACTCCTGTTGCTCCTGTAGATCCAGTAGCACCTGTTTCTCCTGCTCCCGTTGCACCTGTTGCTCCTGTAGCACCACTCGCTGCAATCAGCGTATAATCCGGTGAAGTTCCAGGTGTGCCTGTTGGCGGCGCCGTATTCACGATATACGTGCTTCCATTAAACGTTACGACCTGACCTACTGGATAGCCTGGCGCTGCGAGTGGATCAAATACCACGATCCCGCTTAGACCAACTCCTGTTGCACCGGTAGATCCGGTCGCACCTGTTTCACCCGCTCCCGTTGCACCTGTTGCACCACTCGCTGCAAGCAGCGTGTAATCTGGCGAAGTACCTGGTGTGCCTGTTGGTGGTGCCGTGTTTACGATATAGGTGCTTCCATTAAACGTTACGACCTGACCTACTGGATAGCCTGGCGCTGCGAGTGGATCAAATACTACAATTCCACTCAGACCGACTCCTGTAGATCCGGTAGATCCCGTCGTTCCTGRCGCTCCTGTTACTCCTACTCCTGTCGCACCTGTTGCACCAACAGCTCCCGTTGGACCTGTCGATCCCGTTGCTCCATCTGTTCCCGTTGCACCTGTTGCTCCCGCTCCCGTAGCTCCCGTTGCACCTGTTGCACCACTCGCCGCAAGCAGCGTATAATCTGGCGAAGTTCCCGGTGTGCCTGTTGGCGGCGCCGTATTCACGATATACGTGCTTCCATTAAACGTTACGACCTGACCTACTGGATAGCCTGGTGCTGCGAGTGGATCAAATACTATAATTCCGCTTAGTCCGACTCCTGTAGCTCCGGTAGATCCAGTCGTTCCTGTCGCTCCTGTTGCTCCTACTCCTGTCGCACCTGTTGCACCGACAGATCCAGTTGCTCCTGTGGAACCTGTTACACCTGTTACTCCGTCTGTTCCGGTTGCACCCGTTACTCCCGCTCCAGTCGCGCCAGTTGCACCTGTTGCACCACTCGCCGCAAGCAGTGTATAATCCGGTGAAGTTCCAGGTGTGCCTGTTGGCGGAGCTGTATTCACGATATAAGTGCTACCGTTAAACGTCACAACTTGACCAAGAGGATAGCCCGGTGCTGCGAGTGGATCAAATACTACTGCTCCGCCTAGACCGACTCCTGTCGCACCGGTAGACCCCGTTGTTCCCGTAGCACCCGTTACTCCCGCTCCAGTCGCGCCAGTTGCACCTGTAGCACCACTTGCTGCAAGCAGCGTATAATCCGGTGAAGTTCCAGGTGTGCCTGTTGGCGGCGCCGTATTTACCACATACGTGCTTCCATCAAACGTTACGACCTGACCTACTGGGTAGCCCGGTGCTGCGAGTGGATCAAATACTACTGCTCCGTCTAAACCGACTCCTGTCGCACCTGTAGATCCTGTTGTTCCTGTTGCTCCCGTTACTCCCGCGCCAGTTGCACCTGTAGCACCACTCGCTGCAAGCATCGTATAATCTGGCGAAGTACCTGGAGTGCCTGTTGGCGGCGCCGTATTCACCACATAGGTCCTTCCGTTAAACGTTACGACCTGACCTACTGTATACCCCGGTGCTGCGAGTGAATCATAAGCCACGACACCGTCTAGACCTACTCCTGTTGCACCTGTCGGACCAGTTGCGCCTGCTACTCCCGCACCTGTAGCACCAGAAGCACCAGTTACTCCTCTTGCTGCAAGCAGCGTATAGTCCGGCGAAATACCGGGTGTTCCTACTGGAGAAGACGTATTTGCAACATACGTGCTCCCATTAAACGTAACCACTTGGCCTGCTTGATAGCCAGGTGCTGCGAGTGGATTAAACACAACAATACCATTTAAGCCTGTGCCTGTGGCTCCTGTAGTTCCTGTAGCTCCCGTGGCACCTGTTGACCCAACAGCACCTGCTGCCCCAGGACTGCCCGCAGCTCCCGTTGCCCCGGTTGCTCCTTTTGCACCTGTATCTCCATCCGTTCCACGAAAACCTCTGTGCCCCCTCAAACCTCGAGGTCCTCTATCTCCCTTCGGCCCTCTATAACCTCTCGGACCCCTTACGCACCTTTTTACTCTTTTACTCGGTTTTGAAGAATGGCCGCCCAGACATTTCAAAGCACTATTGAGGATTATGATAGAGTCCTTCACATCAACTTTAGCTCTTCTAATTTTATCTCTACGTGTAAGCCTTCTGGCCTTCCGCAGCTCAACAATCGCTAAGTTTAGTTTTCTTAAGCATTTCGACCGTTTATGCGCCAACTCTATACACCTCCATTAAGATCAGATTTTGCATTTTTCTTCCGTTTTTTATGAACAATGCTGCCCATTGAAGCGACTGCTTCATGTATTTGCTGCTCAGCGTGTTTTAAGTGTTTCGTTTTAATTAAATTTCTCGCTGATTCCAATTTGTAAATCGCTTCATTTATTTTCTGCCCTTGAAGCCTTTTGTTCATAGACGCTTTATCACCCTCCGCTATTTAGCTTGTAATCCGCTCCAGCTTATAAAGTGTTTATAATAACTAAATCAGTCTATGTCCAAAATGATTTTCGAACACGGTAAATACCTAGCCTTTCAAGCAAAGTACAAGCAAGCACCCTATATTTATTAAATCAAGGCTTGGACGACTCCGAATTTTTTTAAAAAAAGACCTCATTGGGCTCACCCCAACAAGGTCTGCAAACAGCTTCTATTCCTTCTCCAGCCAATCAGCATCACGATCTCTTATTTCCAAAAGAAGCGGCAGCTGTTTAAAAAAAGCATCTACCACCTGAGGGTCAAAATGTCTCCCCCGTTCTTCTTTGATCAGTCCCAAAATGCGATCCATCCCCCAAGCCTCTTTGTACATTCTTGCGCTGCTTAAAGCATCAAATACATCTGCCAGCGCAGTAATTCGCCCATATATATGAATAGCCTCACTCTTAAGGCCTTGCGGATATCCGGTACCGTCCCACTTTTCATGATGCTGCCAAGCCACGATCGCCGCAGCCTGCAGCAGCGGTCTCTTGGAATTGTGCAATAATCGGTAACCGATAATGGCATGCTCCTTAATCTGCTCATACTCTTCTGCGGTTAGCTTCCCTGGTTTTTTCAACACAGCATCCGGAATAGCTACTTTGCCGATATCATGCATGGGAGATGCACTGCGCAGCATGTCTGCTTCAGAATCACTCATGCCTAGTCCTTTTGCCAAAACATATGAATATTGAGCAACCCGTTTTACATGATTGCCCGTTTCTTGCGAGCGGCCTTCACCGATTTTTCCCATTGCCAAAATAATCTCTTTTTGCGTCTCTATTATTTCCTCATACAGCATGATGGACTCAAGCGACTTGCCTGAGTAAGAGGCAGCAAGCGATAAGTATTCCATATCTTTCATCGAAAATATCTGCTTCTCTGTTAATTTATTTATAGCTTGATAGGCACCGATTACTTCTCCTTGATTATTGTGAAAAGGGATCGTCATAATCGATTTCGTCCGATAACCGGTCTTTAAGTCGTTATCCGGATTGTGCCTTGGATCTTCATAGGCGTCATCAATAAAAATAGATTGCCCCGTGCTTATAGCACTTCCTACCAGCCCGCTGCCGTAAGGAATTCGTATCTCGCAAGCCCCGTGAGCTACCGCTGTAAAAAGCTCATTGCGAGCAGCATCAATCAACCAGACGGTGCACCGATCTGCAACGACCATCTCTCTGCCCATATTAGCCATTAAGATAAGCACAGCATCCAGCTTCTTTTCATTCGCTATTTTAGCTGTATATTCAAAAATCACCTTAAGCATTTGTTCAGGCGATAAATCCAATCGAAACGATTGCGATTCATTTTGGAATTCAAGCATTCGAACAATCCTCCAGCCGATCAAACTCGTTATCCTTACCTCTATTCGCCTTTACAAGCTTTTTATCCTCTTGTTTCCACAATAAAAGCGCAGTTATTCGACAAAAAAATACAATAGTCTTTCACTAAAATGGTTAATCTTGCTTCACCTAAAGCACCCATGCTATAATCAATGTTGCTGCGCGTCCGTAGCTCATCCGGATAGAGCAAACGTTTCCTAAACGTTAGGTGGGAGGTTCGAGCCCTCTCGGGCGCGCCATTTCTTTCACGAATATATAAAGCTTATTGCTAATGCCGGCAATAAGCTTTTTTTGTTTTCATCTACACCGCACCAATTAGACAAGTGTCGAATAATTTTTATAAGACACCTGATCAGGATACATTGACTACGGAACGTTTGTTCGCATATAATGTGCATGAGGTGATTTACAAATGGCCATGCCGTTGTCCAAAGTAAACAATTCATACCTGTACCATCCACCTGCTCACGATGAGATACAGCTTGTTCACAAAGCGATTATCCTTCCACTAGCTCTCGTTATTGTTGAACGAAATAGACGCGAGCTTGAGAGAAAAGCGCGAACTTTACGATCTATTTTTACTAGGGCAGCAGACATTATGATTGCAAAAATGAAAACAGATTTAACAACAAATACACAGCAGCTCCTTCAGAAAAGCATTACTCTGTGCATGTATAAGAAAACTGCTGAACAGATCAGCTATTGCTATAATTGTCGTGGTTTTGAAGACGAGATTGCTTATTCGCATGCCTACATACGTAATGAGATAAATAAGTGTATTTCAACCTATAGTGCTGAAATTTTCACTAAGTAAGCATCCCTCTATGATCAAAAAAAAAGACGATCCTCTTAAAGCTTCTTAAGAAGTCTCACTATTGAAGTGAGGCTCTTTTCTCTACTCGTAATTTCGTCATACAACGCTATAATCTTCCATTCCAATCTGCTATACTACAAATAGTTTCATATCGTTCYACAAAACATACAGTTTTAACCAAAAAATATTGTCGAAAAAACAGCTTTTTTATTATGCATTGAGGAGGCAGTTCATATGGGAATTAATTTAAATCCGCCAGGAAGACCATCCAACATTCTTGGAGGCCAAGGCGGCATTCAACAGGGCGGTATTCAGCAAGGCGGTATCCAACAAGGGGGTATTCAGGGCGGATCAATAAATAACGCTTTTGGCGCAGCTCCCGCTCCTCAAGCCAGTCCTAATGGTGGGCTTATCCTTACCAAAGGACAGAAGCTGGATTTGACCAAAAATAATGCAGGGCTTGATTTATTGAAAATCGGACTTGGATGGGACACAAATAACCTGCAAGGCCAGAGCTATGACCTAGATGCAGAGGTGTTTATGCTGAATCAGACAAACACGGTTTCTTCCACTAGTCATATCGTTTTCTACAACAATCTCGTGAGCCCCGATGGATCAACACGCTACAAGGGTGATAACCGTGATGGACAAGGCAGCGGTGACGATGAGACAGTTGAAATTCAATTATCCAGAGTAGCATTGGATATCCAAAAAATCGTATTTACCGTTACAATTGATGAAGCTATTCGCAAAAACCAAAACTTTGGACAAGTTTCCAATGCCTATATCCGTGTCGTGAACCAAGCAAACGGAGCCGAGATTTGCCGATTTGATCTATCCGAGGACTACTCTACCTCAATCTCCATCCTAGCTGGCGAAGTATATCGCCACGGAAATGAATGGAAATTTAATGCTATTGGAACAGGCTTATCGCTAGATCTAGCGGGCATATGTGCGCATTACGGGGCAATGTAACAGCTTACTTGTTAATGAAGCAGCTATAATTTCATTTTATATATTATATGGAGGTTACCCCGCATGCCGTTTCAATTCCAGGTCGAACGGGAATTATTTTTAAAAGCAGAAGGACAAGGCCAGTTTTTTGCCAAAAAAGGATCGATGGTTGCTGATCAAGCCTATAACAAGAAATTCAAATATTCTAAGCGGTTGTTAGGAACAAATTCCGGAAATGTTATCGGACAAGTGATCAACCATGGCATGCGTAAAGTAACGGGAGAAAACTTAGAGATTATGGAAGTCGAAGGACAAGGCATCGTATATCTCGCGGATGAGAACTCTCATGTTACAATCATTAATTTAGAGCAAGGCGGACCATGGCAAAGCGTAAGTGTTGAGAGTGAGGATCTGCTCGCATTTACTGACACTTGTCATTATGGCGTTACTATCATTGGAACGGGTGTCCTCTCCCAGCGCGGCTTGTTTACATCCAAACTTACTTACAACGGACAGGGAGCACAGGTTGCCGTAAAAACCAAAGGCAATCCACTCGTTTTGCAAGGTCCTTGCCGTGTAGATCCTGATGCCATCGTTGCTTGGACAGGTCCTTCCCCAAGTGTGAAGATCGATGTCAATTGGAAAACGCTTATCGGCCAAACCTCCGGGGAATCTTATATGTACGAATTCAGTGACCCTAATCAGGTTGTTATTATACAGCCATTTGAACGTGAGAGCGRCGTGAAATTCGGTATGGATGACAACCGTTACCAACCGCAAACGCAGAGCAGCGCATTCAACAACACCTTTGGCGGCAGCCAAGGAGGACATGACAGCAACAGTGGGCTTGGTGGAATTATCGGCAAGTTTCTGAAATAAGCATCGTATAATGATATAAGCCTTGCCGTATCGTTCGGTAGGGCTGTTTTCTTTGAAAACCAGCTGCTCTCCTATGGATAGCTGCCTTTTTGCTTGAAAGCATGTAACCGGGATCGCTTTTGCTGCGTACAAAGATAAACAGAAAACAAAAACTGCCCCATAGAATGATTTAAATATAGAAATAGGAGGAAAATAAAATGAAAGCTGCAGGTACGCTTTTACTAGTCACTGCTATTATTGAAGGCATCTTAGGAATTCCCTTGCTGGGTGGCACCCTAGTCATTTTATCTGGATACACGCTATTATTTGCAACGCTCATTCTTCATATCGTAACGCTTGTTCTTTGCTCGCAGCATAATAAGCCAGTTGTAGGCAGTATTTTGGGGATCATTACATCTGTATTAGCATGGATACCTATTCTCGGCATGATCATGCATCTTACTACAGCCCTATTCCTGTTCATTGGCGTTTCCAAAAACAATCAGCAAAATTACCCTACCCGTCCACCCGCTCCAGGCAGCTTCTAATCAAGAGGGCTATCCTACTGTAGATATTCTACAATAGGATAGCCCTTTTTTTATCTTGATGGCTCGCGATTTAGTAAGCTGATCATATTTTTTCTCCGATTGACGCTTAGCAGCAATCCCATGACCATTAATTCAATAATAGCATTTGTACCGCCATACGATATGAAAGGCATCGTCATGCTATTCATAGGCAGCAGCCCAAACGACATCAGAATGTTCCAGACAAAATGAAAGCCAATAATTGAAAATGAGCCAACGACCAAACCTCTAGCATATACATCCTTGAGTGATTTTGCCATGCCAATCACTTTAACAATCAGCAATACGGCTAACAGCACTATAGCAATACCAAAAACCAAGCCAAGACTGTAGATCAAATAAGTAAACACCATTTCACTATAAACATAGCGAAACATTCGGTTCTCAACGCCAAACCCTTGTCCCCACATCCCTCCCAATCGAATAGATTCCAAGGATTTTTGGAGATAATAGTTTTTATCATCAGGGGAAGCAGTAGGATTTAGAAATGCGGTGTATCGTTCCCATATGGATCTATAGCGAACTGGATCATTTATTTTTATAATAAACACCGTTCCTGCTGTTAGGATTGAACCCACACTGGTTATAAACAGCTTATACGTTTTTGCAACRAACAGCATTAATACGGTCAGTCCAAATAAATATATAATAAAATTAAGATTGGAGTTTGCCTTGCTATACAGTATAGCGGGCACGATCGCATATAAAAGCGCCATTTTTCCGAAGTAAAGTGAATTTCTGAATAGTCCTTGCTTCTCCTTATGCTTAACAAGCAGCGTCCCTGCAAAAGCAATCATAAATAAGTAAGGAGATGTGCCATATACATCAACGGTAAAAGACCCGATTGTGATCCAGTTTTTCGAACCATTGATTTCTACTCCGTAAAAAATGCAGGATACCATCAGAAAAATCGTGCCGCTGTAAATGTACCACGAATACTTTTCCCATTTTCGATAGTCCAAAAAATAAATACCAATGATGAACACGATGCCTATCGCTGTGAAAACTGCCTTCTTAAGAAAAAATTGAAACCCGCTATACATATTTTGATCACTATAAGCGAACTCCATTGCATACATAGCAAGCAGGCCAATACCCACCATAATTGCGACAAGTGCGGCTAATCCCCATTCCATAACCGGCTTATGCGCTGCATGAAGCTGCTTGCCGATCTGATCAGGATCACCCATCTGGACGAGAGCAGCACGAACCGCCTCTTCCTCTGATAACCCTTCGTTTAGCTTATCCTCCACCAGCTCGTCCAGATGGTTCTGCATTTCAACCTTGATGTCACGATGCACATCTCTTGCTTTTACATGTCTGCAAACCTGCACTAAGTATTCCTGAATCGACTCATACTGAACAGGCTTGTTATTCATGCATGGCCCTCCCCGATTACGCGGTCTACCGTCGTCCGAAACAACGTCCACTCCTGCTTCTTCTCCTCCAGCTGCCCTCTTCCACGCGCTGTGATGCGATAATATTTCCGTTTGCGGCTGCCTTCTTCATTCCAGTACGATTCAACCAGCTGTTCCACCTCAAGCGTATGTAAGATCGGATAAAGCGTTCCTTCTTTAAAAGTAAACACACCGCTCGAGCTTTTTTCAATTTCTTTGGTCATTTCATAGCCATACATTTCCTTACGGTCAAGCAGTGTCAAAATAAGAATAACGGTACTGCCTTTCATAAGCTCCTTATTAATTTTCATAATGCCCTCCCGTTTATGTATCGGATTTCTATGCATCGATTATCTATGTATAAGTATATAATTGACCACCACCGATTACAACATCATTTTAGGAATGGATTCCCATAATAGCTAATCGGTGATATATTTATGCATATCTTATCGCTGTGTTAACGTATAAGTACATAAGTCACATTAATCGGCGGTTTTCAATTTAAGGGAGGCAATACACAATGAATCAATCTTTCGGACTTCATAAGGAAGAAAAAACGTACGGCATGCTTTGCCATCTGCTTGCTTTTAGCGGTGTAATTATTCCGCTCGGCAACATTCTTGGACCACTCATCATTTGGCTTCTGAAGAAGGATCAATCCAGCTATGTGGATATGCATGGCAAGGAATCACTCAATTTTCAGATCAGCAATATGATTTATTCCATTATTTCCGGTTTGCTCATTTTTGTTCTCATCGGATTTATTACTACACCGCTTTTGTTTATTTTCTGGATTGCATTTACCATCATTGGGTCTATGCGTGCTTCAGAGGGCAATGGCTATCGCTATCCTCTAACCATTCGTTTCTTCAAATAAAACATAGAACCGCCGGGACGCAAATCGTTCCGGCGGTTCTATTATTTAGGAAGCTGCGAGCTATATTTTTTCCTCATCACATGCAAGCGGTCCAATTGGTCAAATGCCTGCTGCCCGCGCCGCTTTGTAACGGCTACTGACAATGCATCAAGAAGCGCAACTGGCGCTGCCATCGAATGAAAGCCCTCCAGTTCCCCCCGATCAACCTGCRGCACGAGATCGCTCTGCTCCAGCATATCGGATACGAGCAAATCCGTAATCAGTATTGTAGTGTAGCCTGCCTCTTTGGCATGCTCAAGCAGCACCGTTAATTCAGGTGAGCGCCTGACAAAGCCGAACATAAGCAGCACATCGCTGGAATCAACATGAACAAGCGTTTCAAGCAGCTCACTGCCGCTCCCCGCCATACCTTCGATTTGCACATTTATTCGATTCAGACGAAATCGGATGAGCTCGATCAAGCTAGCTGCTGCTCCCGTTCCAAATACATACACTTTTCTAGCCTTATGAATGGCCTCCACCGCTTGATGAAACTGTTCACGGTCTACACGCTTTGAAGTAACCTCTACGTTAGCTGCTGCAATCTCCAACATTTCACTTACAATATCAGCCTCTTCATGATCTACCTTATTCAATATTTTCTTCATCTTATGGGCAGGCGTCGCATGCTCGCTTTGCAGCAGCGTTTTCTTAAAAGCCTTCAAATTAGCAAACCCAATCGTCCGCCAAAACCGCGATACCGTAGCCGTACTGACACCTACAGCCATCGCAATATCTTCCTCTGTACAATAAGGAATCTGCTGCAGTGCACCCACCACGTAATTCGCAATGGATTGGTGGCTTTTTGACATATTATCCAAGTCCATATCCAAATGAAAAGCCGTCATCTTTATTTCCTCCTGCCTATACCAACATCGCAGCTTATTTTCTAAACGGAGTATATCACCTTTTGATTAAAAATGATAATTTTATTTCATATTTATTTTTATGAAATTTATTTTACGTAATCGAAATAATTTGTTGATGATCTGATAACATTCGATCTTTATATTGTAGAAGAATTCGTTTTGAATCGAGGCATTCGAGACGCATTCCGCCTCAAAAAAAATTAGGAGGAATCACAATGGTTACAGCGCCTAAGCGCCGTTATGAGCTAACGCAATCGCAGAAGCTTATGGTATTCATTTTATCGATGTCCTTGTACGGTATTTCCAACATGTTCTCCGAGCTTATTCCTGAGCTAAAGCTTGGTCCGATTGAGCTAAAGGTCGAATACTTCGCTTTTATCCCATTAACGCTTTGTATTCTATTTAATCCGCTGTATGCTGCACTTGGCGCATCCTTTGGCGAGGTTATATTCGGGGAACTGCTGCTTGGACAATTCGGCGGACTCGGAGAATTAGAAAAATTCATAGAATTTACGATTGCCATGTACATAGCTGGCCTGCTCGTTAGCGATCCACGAAATCGTAAACAGCTCGCACTCGCTTCGTTCGTTGCAGTAGGTATTGACCAGATGCTTGGGGCGATTGTCGACATCAGCAAGGTTTGGTTTGGGATTGAAGAGCTTGAAGCTGTTCCAGGCATTCCCGAAAGCATATTGCTTATCGAAGGCGTAGGTTTCCTTAACGCTATGGTCATAACCGGCATCTTTTTCTCCCTGCTGCCTACTTTATTTCTCGTACCGCGTCTATATGGAAAAATCGAGCCGCTTCTCGGCATTAAGCCACGCGACAGCAGAGTTTCCATTTCATTCGGACAGCTAATAACGCCGCGGCTGCTCATTACCGCTATTATATTTGTTTTTATCGGGATCGTTGCAGAATTTTTGTCCGAGTCTGATATTAACTTTGCTGTATGGGAGCCAGAATTTATCGRGCAATATGGCAGTGGATTCATCTGGATTAGTGCTGCTGCAGCCGCATTAGTGCTCATACTGACACTCATCGCAGCATTTCGTGCCAAATCCAAATCTGCACGCACGACGGAGGATGTTAAGCTTTGAGACCTTCATCCTTCCAAGCCAACCTGCAGGGGCCGCAGCAGGCGGCCCCCATCATTAAACTGCAGGACATTCAATTTCAATATCCAGGAGCGGAGAACAAGGCGCTTCACAACATTCAGCTTACTGTTCAACCCGGCGAGTTTATCGCTATAGCAGGAACGAATGGCAGTGGCAAGTCAACGCTTTGCAAATGTTTAAACGGCCTTATTCCAAACTATTATGTCGGCGATTTAGACGGCTCCATTGAAGTTGCAGGGCTAATAGCTGCCGAGGAAACGGTATCCTCCTTGTCACGCAAGGTCGCTTACGTGTTTCAGGATTTTGAGAACCAGCTCGTTCGGCCGACCGTCTATGACGAAGCCTGCTTTGCTCCACTTAATTATGGCTTTAGCGATTACCGTGAACGCGGACTTCGAGCTTTGTCCATGCTTGGCATTGATCATTTGAAGGATCAGTGGATTTGGCAGCTAAGCGGTGGACAAAAGCATCTTACGGCGCTGGCTGGCGCTTTATCCCTCGATCCAGAAATTATTATTATCGATGAGCCTGTGGCGCAGCTAGATCCTTTTCATGCTAGACTCATCTACGACAAACTTAAGCTGCTGAATGAAAAGCATGGCAAAACAATCATCGTCATTGAGCACCATACCGAGTTTATTGCAGAATATTGCAATAGGGTCGTACTTATGGATAGCGGCACAATACGCTGGGTGAAGCCTGTCCATGAGGCATTATCTGCGGTTGATGAGCTTGCTGAACTGCATATATTACCGCCGCAGGTTACGCTTGCTGTTTGTACACTAGAGGCTGCTTCCGGAAAAGCAAAAAGTGAGGATTCATCACCATACCCAATCACCATCGATGAAGCAGTCGCTTATTTTGAGAAGATGCTTAAATCGTCATTCACGCTTTCAGATGTCCTAACGGATAAGCCTATTTCTAATAATGAACATATTAAGCAGCCCCTTATTACGTTTGCAAATGTCTCCTATAGCTACAAAACAATTGCAAGAACGATGCATCCCGTCATTCGGAACATGAGCATTAGCTTTAATGAAGGCGATCGTATTGCTCTTGTCGGCAATAATGGCGCTGGCAAATCAACGCTGCTCAAGCTCCTTTCGGGTATTCGGCGCCCTACGGAAGGACTCTTAACCATATGCGGGCATATTACGAAGCAATCTTCACCTGAACTGCTGTCTGATTTTGTCTCCTATATTTATCAGAATCCAGAGGAGATGTTTATTGAAGACTCCGTCCGCAAGGATGTTGAATATTTTCTAAAAGCCCGCGGAATTGCTGATTATCACCCTTTCGTTGATGAAATTCTGGAGAGGCTGCGGCTAACCGCCCTGCAGGATCGAGATGGCAGACTGCTCAGCGGCGGACAGCAGCGCAGAGCGACATTAGCGATCGGACTCGCCATGCGTCCCACTGTCATGCTGCTGGATGAACCGACAGCCAGCCTTGATGCAGCGAGCCGCCGTGAAATGACTGAAATGCTGGCGCAGCTGCAGGATCATGTAAAAACGACCATCATAGCGACACATGATATGCAGCTGGTTGCCGAATGGGCAAATCGCGTTATCGTTATGCACGATGGCTGCGTCGCACTCGATACAGATGAACGCTCGTTATTCAGCCATGTTGCCATTCTCAAACAAGCAGGCCTCATTGCGCCGCAAATCGCTTTGCTTAGTCAAAGACTGGGTTTCGAGCCGCCTTGCCTATCTGTCAATGAATTCACCGCGCGGCTCATCCGAAATATAAATCCGTCAAACCCATTTGAGCAGGAGGAGATTACGATTGGAAGCAATTAAACAAAGCATGCTCGACAAGCTGAGCGTAGAACAAATTAAAATTGAGCTGATGCGTACCGCTTTCGGCAGACAATCGACCTTTCTGTCGCGCTTTGATCCGCGTATCCTCCTGATTTGGTATTCTTTTTTCGCCATAGCGCCTTGGTTCTTTCATAATAAAGCCATTCTGCTTGGCTTGCTTATTCCAATGCTTGTCCTTACTTTATCTTCAAAGGTTAGTCCACTTGTTCTACTTATTATGGGCGTCGGCCTGGTAAGTGAGATTAGTTATATTTTTTTCGGCTCCATCTTCTTCGGAGGGAGTCTAGCGGGCGTATGGCCGTTATTGACCTTAACATTAAAAATATTAATCATCTCGCTGGCCAGCATTGCCGTGTTCTCCAGCATGGATCCCGAGAAGCTGAGTGACGCCCTGCTTAGTATGGGGATGCCTGGACAATTCAGCTTTGGTGTGTCCTACGGCTATAGGATGCTTCCGATTCTAATTGAGGAGTACCATAACCTTATTCACTCATTCCGATTGCGCGGCCGCGCTCCCCGCAATAAGGGTTTTCTTCGCTGGCGTTCAATTATATACATGGCGAAGATTAGCGTTTATGCCTTTTATCCGCTCATTCTGAATACTGCTAAGCGAACGAGAACGACGGTCGAAGCATTGGAGGTGCGCGGCTTTACCTATTCGCTTGTCAGCCCTGAGACGAAGAAGCTTAAGCTTGCGCATATGCAGGTTCGACCGCATGATTTTATTTTTTTAAGCTGCTCCCTGTTCTATATGATCGGGCTGGTTGCTTTTGGACAATTCATTTCCTTTTAAAACTACATAATGGAATGGAGATAACACACTAATGATGAGCATCGATTTGCATACACATGGCAAGCTGTCAAAGAAAACACATTTTTCACTCGACTACTTCCTTTCCATGGCTCGCGAAGCCAAAGAAAACGGTCTGCACGCGGTGGCGTTGACCGAGCATTTTAACACGCTTCACTTTGCCGATATGATGGATCAGCTGGATCATCATTTTGAATACAAAGGTGATTATTATGTCGTGGAGGGCTTGAAGGTTTTCTCTGGCATGGAGGTTGATATAGCGAATAAAGGCCATATTCTAATCATTGGAAACCGCAGCCACATTCGTGATCTGCGGCAGCAGCTTGAGCCCCATACCGCAAAAGATAGCTTTATCGCTTTAGAAGAGCTGATGAACCGCACCGACGGCTATCCCTTGCTTCGAATTGGTGCTCATCCCATGAGAGAAAGCACGCCGCTCACTCACCATGATGCTGACACACTCAGACGCCTCGATGCACTTGATATAAATGCAAAAGATTTATACCAATATGGTTTCGGCATGGCTGATCAGGTTCGACAATTCGCAGATCAACTTGGCTTAAAGGTCATTGCAGGAAGCGACTCACATCAGCCTCTGCAATTCGGCAGCGTTGTTAATCATGTAGATAACATTTGCGAAACAGCTGAACAACTGCGCAGCGAGCTGCTGAGCGGCAATTATCAGCTTGAAATTTCCGCTTGCTTGAATGTAAAGGTAAAAGCTGCCCAAATGATGAAAGAGCTTCTAAAAAAATCGATGGTTGTCGCTTTGTAAGAACACCCGCTTCACTAAAAAAGCAGCTCCTGACACTCAGGAGCTGCTTCATTTTCACTCTATTACAGACCAACTGGCAGTTGGAACATCTGTGTCAATTCGTCCAGTGTAATCGCATCCGTCGGAATTTCACCTTCGAACTTCGCATCTTTATTAATCTCGGAGTAAGTAACATCATAATGAAGGCCAAGCTTCATCTTCTGGCCGCTCTCTTTGTCAGAGCCTTCAATGCTTACCTTACCCGATTGGTAAGCAAGATACCCATCTGTGATAGCGCCCGTTACTTTCAGAGTATTCACTTTAACATCATTTTTTAATGTGGTTAGAATCTCTGCTTTATTCGTCTCAAGATCCGACTTCATCTTCTCGATGTTCGCCTTATCAAGCTGAAGAGTCTTTAATGATGCTTCATTAGCAAGCAATACATTTAGCACCTCTGGCAGCACTTGGTTAACGATGGTTTCTACTGTTTTTGGGTAGTTGCTTTCATTAATCTCAAAAGCGATGATTTGATCTGCTTTCATATCAGCAGGCAGGCCAGCTGCCTCAGCCTTAGGCTGACTGAAGTATGTTTTCTCGTCAAAATGCTTAAGCATTACTTCTCCGAGCTCTTTGCCTAACTTTTGTTGTGCAGCAAGGTCTAGCTTAGCCGTGCCTTCTTTCTCAGCAAGCTCCTTGAGATCAATTTTAATAAACTTACTTGTAATCGTCTCCGGCAATGGCAGCATCGGAACTTGCGGTATTTTCACATACAGCGCTTCCTCAGTCATAATCATAGGTACCGTTAACTTCATTTCCATGTCGCCTGGCACTACGATTTGCATATTCATATCGGTACGCATCGGTTTTTTCTTATATACAGCATCAACTGTAATGGTTGCATCTTTAATCATCCCTACGATTGCTGCTGTAGCAGCTGCGTTGCCTTCCAAAGATGCCGTTTGCGGAACTTCCAATTCATCCAAGCCAAATGACATTTTTACTGCATATGAGTCCGCTTCATTAATTTTCGTCATAGCCGCCTGCAAAGCTTCCTTCGGTGGTTTTGCCGAGCTGCAGCCTGCAATAACAATCAAAATAACGGCTAACATAAGAACCGCTATTTTTTGAACATTCTTCATGTAGTATGTTCCTCCCTATCTTTTTGTGAGCACCTCCATTCTATACTAAAATAACTTCATTTAGAAGTTATATCCAAAAAATCCCGTTTCAGCGTACTGAAACGGGACGTTTGAACTAGCTTTTAGCAGCACATTGATCTATCCTTGCGGGTTATGATGATCCACATGATTACGCTGCTTTGTTTTCTTAGATCCAGAAAGCGGCTCTTGCTGCCCGCCTCCGTCATTACGCTTCCGATTATTTTGCGGATTGCTTTCCGGCACCGGAATGCTGTCTGGCTTCGACATTTGGATTCCTCCTATTTAGATCTCATCGGCTTCGAGGGAAGCGTTAATTTTTTTGATGTTCTAAATCTGTTGGATGATCATGGTTCATATCATCCTGATTGCTTCGATCGTTCTTGTCCTGCTGCAATTGCTGAGCTTGATGGCTGTTAACCGCCTCAACCTCCAAAGCTTCTACCACATTAGATAAGTTTTTATCAGCCGTTCCTTGTGCCTTCGTCATAAGCAGCTCTCTCCTCTAAGCATGCGTCAAGCGTTGCAGCGCTTGAGCACATTCATGCAGATGTCTAGTGTAATTTTGTATCAGCTCTTGAATGATGTCTCCACGCTCATCGATGGATACCTTGTCTTTCTCCACATCGATAAGCTCAACCTTCACTTCACGGCTATCTACATAAGTAACTTTA
The DNA here is from genome assembly GCF_052113545.1 of Paenibacillus sp. TAF43_2. Taxonomy (NCBI): domain Bacteria; kingdom Bacillati; phylum Bacillota; class Bacilli; order Caryophanales; family Paenibacillaceae; genus Paenibacillus; species Paenibacillus sp. TAF43_2. The sequence continues at coordinate 7,739 of NZ_JBFRDK010000019.1, read as the reverse complement.
AAATCAAACGAATACATTTGATGTCCGGCTGTATCGATCGTTACGCGCAGCGCTTTGGAATCTGACTCATCAGGCAGCACTCTGCTGCGGTCAGCGTCTTTTAGCGTCTCTGGCAAGGTTTGACGCCAAGCATCTGCCAAGTTTTCTTGATTCATTTGCAGTTCATCTGATTTACCCATTAAATGAAGCACCTCCACATCGTATAACATGCGAAGTGCGGCATTATTTTATACGAGGGGATAGAATGAAAAAAAAGCCCAAACGCTTAGCGTCTGGGCTTGTCATGTGCATTTTAAAAAATATGGAGGAGAGAGTGGGACTCGAACCCACGTGGGCTTGCGCCCTAACAGTTTTCAAGACTGCCCCGTTATGACCGCTTCGGTATCTCTCCATCGTTCATTTGTCACAAGAAATATAATACCACAGGTCAAAATAAAAATGCAAGTACATTTTGACCATGTGGCAAAAAAAATTTTTAAAGCTTTGTTGAATCGATCGAACTAATGCCGCCCATGTACGGACGCAGTACTTCTGGAATCGTCACAGAGCCGTCCGCTTGCTGAAAGTTCTCGATGATTGCCGCAAAAGTACGGCCCACAGCAAGTCCCGAACCATTCAGTGTATGAACGAATTCCGGCTTGCTCTTCGTATCTCTGCGAAAACGAATACCCGCACGGCGAGCTTGGAAATCCTCTACATTTGAGCAGGACGAAATTTCACGATACGTGCCTGCACTTGGCAGCCACACTTCAAGGTCATATGTTTTAGCCGCTGTGAAGCCCATATCTCCCGTACAAAGCGTTAGAACACGGTAAGGAAGTCCTAGTAGCTGCAAAACCTTCTCCGCGTTAGCGGTCATTTTCTCCAGCTCTTCGTATGAATCCTCCGGTTTTGTCAATTTGATCAATTCAACCTTGTTGAACTGATGCTGACGAATCAAACCACGTGTATCGCGCCCAGCAGAACCTGCTTCTGAACGGAAGCACGAGCTGTAAGCTACAAAATATTTCGGAAGCTCTTCAATCGGCAAAATCTCTTCGCGGTGCAGGTTCGTAACTGGTACCTCTGCAGTCGGAATAAGGAAATAATCCGAATCCGAAATTTTGAATAAATCCTCTTCAAACTTCGGAAGCTGACCCGTACCGATCAAGCTGTCACGATTAACGATATATGGAGGCAAGACTTCCTCATAACCGTGCTTATCGCTGTGAAGATCCATCATAAAACTGATCAGCGCACGCTCAAGACGAGCTCCAAGGCCGCGGTAGAACGTGAAACGTGATCCCGTTACCTTTGCTGCACGCTCGAAATCCAATATGCCGAGTGATTGCGCAAGCTCCCAATGTGGCTTGGGCTCAAAATCAAAGGTTGGAACCTCGCCATTTTTGCGCAGCTCTACATTATCTTCCTCCGACTTGCCGACTGGCACGCTATCGCTAGGAATGTTAGGGATCGCTTGAGTCAGCTCTATCACTTGTACATCCAGCTCACGAAGTTCATCGTCAAGCTCTTTAATGCGGTCGCCAACCTCTCTCATCTCAAGGATAAGCGATTCTGCGTCGCCGCCTGTGCGTTTGAGTTTAGCTACATCCTGCGAAACCGTATTGCGTCTGCTCTTCAGCTGCTCCGTCTCTTGAATAAGATCACGGCGCCTAGTGTCGAGCGCAGGAAAATTAGCAATAAGATCAAGGGAAGCTCCGCGATCAAGCAGCGCTTTCTCAACCTTCTCAAATTCATTTCTTAACAATTTTACATCCAGCACGATCCAAAAGCCCCTCTCTGAAGGGAGTAATTTTATTATTGTAAACGTTTATTCCTTGCTTGCAGCTGCTTCCTTCACCATATCAACGAAGTATGCATGCAGCCTATAATCGTCCGTTAGCTCCGGATGATACGATACAGCTAGAAGATGTCCCTGTCTTGCTGTTACAATTTCATCTCGGTATGTAGACAATACGTCTACGCCTGCTCCGACTTTTTTGATCAATGGAGCTCGGATAAATACAGCGCGAACCGGTTCGTCAATGCCTTTGACATCCAAATCCGTCTCAAAGCTTTCTTGTTGACGCCCGAATGCGTTTCTTGCAACGGTCATATCCATAAGGCGCAAGTGCGCATCCTCTTGGCCTTCTATTTCATCAGCCAAAACGATAAGACCAGCACAAGTGCCGAACAATGGTTTGCCTTGTTCAGAGAAATCCTTAATAGCCTCCATGAAGCCATAATTGCGCATCAGCTTGCCGATCGTCGTGCTTTCGCCGCCCGGAATAACAAGCCCTTGCAGCTCTTCTAGCTGATGGGTCCGCTTAACGGCGACCGCCTCTGCGCCCGCCGCTTCTAAGCTTCGTATATGCTCTGCCACTGCGCCTTGAAGCGCTAGTACGCCTATCTTCATCGCTCTACTCGCCTTCCTTTACGGGCAAGAGCCGGCAGCACTATTCGCGCTAAGCCGGCACCTGCATATTACAACTATTAGATACCGCGGTCTTGCATACGCTCGGAGGAGTTAAGCTTGGAAATTTCGATTCCCTTCATAGCTGCTCCCAAGTTTTTCGACACTTCAGCAATTAGCTTGTAATCTTGGTAATGTGTCGTTGCTTCAACGATTGCACGAGCGAATTTCTCTGGGTTTTCTGATGTGAAAATACCAGAACCTACGAATACGCCGTCTGCTCCAAGATGCATCATCAAAGCTGCATCGGATGGAGTAGCTACTCCGCCTGCTGCGAAGTTAACGACAGGAAGCTTACCCGTTTCATGTACGTTCAGAAGCAAGTCGTAAGCTACGCCAAGAACCTTAGCTTCATGATAAAGCTCGTCCTTCGACAAACCTTGAATTTTACGAATTTGTCCATTGATCAAGCGAAGGTGACGAACAGCCTCTACGATATTGCCTGTTCCCGGCTCACCTTTCGTACGAAGCATTGCTGCTCCCTCTTGAATACGGCGCAAAGCCTCTCCAAGATCTTTTGCTCCGCATACGAATGGAATTGTAAACTCATGCTTGCTGATGTGGAAAACTTCATCCGCTGGTGTAAGTACTTCACTCTCATCGATATAGTCAACGCCCATGGATTCGAGCACTTTTGCTTCTACATAATGCCCGATACGAGCCTTTGCCATAACTGGAATCGATACAACTTTCATTACTTCTTCTACAATTGTCGGATCAGCCATACGAGCTACTCCGCCTGCTGCACGAATTTCGGAAGGGACGCGCTCAAGCGCCATTACCGCTGTTGCTCCTGCTGCTTCTGCTACTTTCGCTTGCTCGGCGCTCATAACGTCCATAATGACGCCGCCTTTTTGCATTTCTGCCATGCCGCGTTTTACGCGCGATGTACCTGTTTCCATGCTAAAATCCTCCTATTTTCATCCATTAATTTGTATATTACCGCAGTTGTTCTAACCATTGATTTTACAGGATGCAAGAATAATCGACAAGCCTTGATTTGCTTTATTCCCCTGTTTTCTACTCGGATTAGAACAAATTGACGATTCCATTAAATAAACCTGAGAAAAAATCTCCAATTCCACGGAACATCAAGCGGAACCAGCCTGCTTTCGTTCCATCCTCCGTTGTAACGAGGTTAACCGTTTTTTTGAGCTCTTGTTTCGTTTCGGCATCCGTGTACTTGTAAGTTACTGTACCTACAACCGTGCCTGCTGGAATCGGAGCTACCAGCTCAGCTTCTGATTTCACATCGCTGGATACAACCTCGATTTTAGGCTCTACGCCCTTCTTAACCATAAACGTGATATCTTTTTCCGTTACAATCGGCAAGGTTTTCTTTTTACCCTTTTTAATCTTAACCGTTTTCGCTGTTTCTACCACAGATTTTGGCGCAAGCACCGTCTTTTTCTCAAAAGTGCTGAAACCGTAGTTGTACATCTTAGCCGTTTCATTGAAACGAGCAGACTTTGTAGCAGTATCCATAACGACGCTAATAAAACGCTGCTCGCCTCTTTTTACAGTACCCGTGAAGTTGTAGCCAGCAGCATTAATGAAGCCTGTTTTCATGCCGTCAACGCCTTCATAAGCTAAGTGCTTAAGGCCCTTTTGATTCACGTTTGTACCGAGCATCCAGTTAATGTTGATGATTGGATCCTTGTCGCGTTCACGGAATTTATATTCCTGCAGCTTAGAATAATCCAAAAATTCAGGGTGCTTGCTCAAAATAATTTGTGCTAGCTTCGCCATGTCCGTCGCAGAAATAACAGTTGTCTCCGATAGACCAGTCGCACTTGTAAAAATAGCTGTTTTAAGACCCAACTCCGCAGCTACCTCATTCATCTTCTTAACAAACTCTTGCTCACTTCCAGCTATTTGCTCCTCTGAATTCACTTCATACAACACTTGTCCTGAATCCGCATCAATTAGAATAGCAGCTTTCACTTGTAAGCCTAAATCGTTTTTCGTACTTTCTCTTCCTTGATATCCATTCGCCATTGCTACCGCAGAACCAAGCGACAGCATTACCATCCAAACCGCCAAACTTGCAGCGATGACCGTCTTTATTCGAACCGGCCTTACCATTTCCTTCAACGTCGTCTCCCCTTTTCCCACTTGGTTTGTCCGTTGTTAATTGTAACATATCGAAGCCTAACAATTAAACCACAAACAGGTTACAGAACAATGAGTAATCCTTCATAAAAAAAACAGACAAGGGCCAGCGACTCAGTCGCCTTTCCTTGTCTGTTATTATTGAATCTAGAAAGTATAGCTTATAGTGAATAGTTAGGAGCTTCCTTCGTAATTTGCACATCATGTGGATGGCTTTCACGAAGACCAGAACCTGTAATACGAACGAATTGTGTATCGTTCTTAAGCTCGTCCAGAGAAGCTGTACCGCAATAGCCCATACCTGAACGCAAACCGCCGAGCAATTGATGAACAGTGTCAGCAAGCGGCCCTTTGTAAGGAACGCGTCCTTCGATACCTTCCGGAACAAGCTTGTTCTCGTTCTCTTGGAAGTAACGATCCTTGCTTCCTTCCTTCATAGCGCCAAGCGAGCCCATTCCACGGTAGACTTTAAAGCTGCGTCCTTGGAAAATTTCAGTTTCGCCAGGGCTTTCAGCTGTACCTGCGAACAAGCTTCCGATCATAATCGCGCTTGCTCCAGATGCGATTGCTTTCGTAATGTCACCTGAGTACTTAATACCGCCGTCTGCAATAACCGGAATATTATATTCACGAGCAACTGACGCGCAATCATAAATTGCAGTAATTTGTGGAACACCGATACCAGCGATAACGCGAGTTGTACAGATCGATCCAGGACCAATCCCTACTTTAACTACGGAAGCGCCTGCTTCGATAAGATCACGGGTAGCATCGCCAGTAGCAACGTTACCTGCAATAATAGTAAGGTCTGGGTAAGTAGCACGTAGCTTACGAACTGCATCCAAAATATTAATGTGGTGACCATGTGCCGAGTCTACAACAAGAACATCAATTCCTGATTGAACCAATGCTTCTGCACGATCCATAGTATCCTTCGAAATACCAACCGCTGCTCCGCAAAGCAAGCGACCATGCTTATCTTTAGCCGCATTAGGGAATTGGATTGCTTTCTCAATATCTTTAATCGTAATAAGACCTTTAAGTGTATTGGACTCATCAATCAGCGGCAGCTTCTCAATCTTGTGCTTTTGAAGAAGGCCTTCCGCTTCCTGCAGCGTTGTGCCAACAGGTGCCGTTACAAGGTTGTTACGAGTCATAACTTCATTTATCTTAATTGAATAATCATGTACGAAACGCAAATCACGGTTGGTCAAAATACCTACAAGCTTCTTATCTTGATCAACAATCGGTACGCCTGAGATGCGGTATTTTCCCATCAATTCTTCTGCGTCGTAAACATGGTGATCAGGCGTAAGCGAAAACGGATTTGTAATTACACCGCTCTCCGAACGTTTTACACGGTCAACTTCCTCCGCTTGCTGTGCAATCGACATATTCTTATGGATAATGCCGATACCACCCTCACGCGCAATTGCAATCGCCAATGCGGCTTCTGTAACGGTGTCCATACCAGCGCTAATTTATTTAAGTACGTCTCACATATATTATTAGCAATATTAGCAGAGGGGGTATAGGCTGTCAAGGCTGATGAATACCTTTGTTCATCCTGTTTTATACTCGATTTGGAAGTCTCAAAACATGCTATTTCTTTAGAAAAAGTCAGGTAAATACGTAGTTCGTTCGGGAATACGAGATTGTAAGCGTTTAACCAATCCTATATCTCCTTCTATGCGTGCGAATTGGGCTAATTGCTCTAACTGAATATACCCAAATAGCACACTCGTAAAGGAACCAATATCCAGTTTAATTGCATCATCTATTTTTTCACTATCGTCCTTACGACGAAGTGAAGCTTTCCCAGACGCATCGATATGAAGTAAAAAATGACCATTATTCCATGGAGCTTGAGCGTCGATCAGTTGAATATGAATGTCATCAGCATGATCTGCTGCCTTAAAATCATATTGGCTCACAAAAGCTTCCGCATCCACAATTCGAGCCATAAAATAAGGTGTGATTTCCTGTTTTATTCTCGGATTGCTCAGCAAGTAGGGAAGGCGATCGTTAGATGGCATTTTAATCGTCAGCTCTTCGATCATTGAATCATGCTGTGCAAGAAATGACCATATGGCAGCTCTTGCAGGCTCATTTAAATGAACAAACTCATGAACCGTTAACCGGCTATTTTTAACTTCGTAAATGACGTAGCCTTGTGCTGCTCCGCTCTTATCATAATAAAGTGCAGTCTGGCCTGGTTTTCTTCTGTTAATCCGATACTTCCACCAGAAGTCGTCACGCACCAATGAGCCATTAAATTGAGATGCATAGGCTTGATAGACATCATTCAGCAAACTATAGTTTCCTGTAATGCGCTCAAATCTACCCTCGTATGCTATTCTTGCTGGAAGCATGTCCGTCTTAATCGTGTAGGTTTTATGTTCAGTGTAAGTTTCCCATCCAAATTTACGGTAAAAGCTGAATGAAAAAGGATGAAGAAAAGAAACTGTTTGACCGTTCTCCTTCATCTCTAACAGTGATTGAATGAGTATTTGAGCAACTAGCCCCTGCCTCCTGAACTCTGGCCATGTCGCAACACCTGCAACACCTCCCATATCAAAAACCTTGCCTCCGATATAGGTTTGCAGCTTTAGCACTGCAGCTTGCGCAGCCAACTGATTATCGACATACGCTCCGTACCTTACAGTAGGCTCACTCTCATACTGCTCTTTCGTTTGTTCTAGCTCTGCAGCAGAACGTTCATATTGAAATGCAAATTGAGATAAAGCCATAGTCTCGTCAAATTGTTCTACACCGGTATGCTTAATAACGATACGCGTTTCCAATTCGAAGCACCTCCAAATTTGATATAACCCTATCATACCGCATAAACAACAAAAAAACCTATCGCATCACATGCGATAGGTCTCTCGTGCTTGGCGACGTCCTACTCTCCCAAGACCCTGCGGTCTAAGTACCATCGGCGCTGGAGGGCTTAACGGTCGTGTTCGGTATGGGAACGCGTGGTTCCCCTCCGCCATCGCCACCAAACGTAGCGTGTTGCACGCTGAAAACTGGATACGAAAGATTAGGCTTGCTGAAGCCTTTATGCTGCTGTCTACCGGATGTATGGGTCACAGTAAACGTGTTTAGGATAAGCCCTCGACCGATTAGTATTCGTCAGCTACACACATTGCCTGTGCTTCCACCCCGAACC
>NZ_JBFRDK010000018.1:0-56743 GCF_052113545.1 Paenibacillus sp. TAF43_2 | reverse complement strand
GGTCCAAGTTGCCTGTGGGCTCGTCCGCTACGATAACAGATGGGTTATTTACAATCGCTCGTGCAATCGATACACGCTGCTGCTCACCGCCCGACAACTGTGCCGGCAGGCTTGCATGCTTATGCTTCAGTCCTACGAGCTCAAGCACCTCCATCGTTCGCCTCTTAATGACGCGGGTTGGGGCTTCTATAACCTCCATGGCAAATGCAACGTTTTCAAATACGGTTAACTTGGGTAATAGTCTAAAGTCCTGAAAAATAACGCCAATATTTCGTCGAACAAATGGAATTTTTCGCGGCTTCAACTTTCCTATATTAAATCCATTAACAGAAATCTGTCCTTTTGTCGGTACTTCCTCGCGATAAATCAATTTCATAAATGTTGACTTACCTGCACCTGATGGTCCTACTAGATAAACAAACTCGTTGCGATCTATACGAACAGAGACGCCTTTTAACGCATGCGTTCCGTCGGTGTACGTTTTCCATATGTCTTGCATCTCAATCACATTATCACATCCTGTTTATAGTCAGTACTACTATTTCGACAGTTTGTGCTGAATTCCTTCATAAGGAGCTCGCTTTCCTCATTTTTCACAAATCTCATAATCGAAGCAATTGTCGAATCAACCTCCTATTACGTATTAGACAAAATTGCAGAGTAAGCTGCATATACATATAAGACTGCTTTTTTAACATATAAGCATTTATAAGTTTGTTAGCTTATAAAGGGCTTATATTTCTCCGTCAAAAACCGCTTCAGCGTCCTGAGGTCGCCGAAGGCGTTTTTGCTTGACATGCAGAAAGGAGTGATTCATATCATAAAACGTATCCATATTGGCATTATCATCGCAGCATCGCTGCTTCTTATTGCAGCAGTAGGTTGGGGCTTTATTTGGAATTATGCACAGCAAAAAACAGTTCCTGATGGGGTTGATGCCGGCGGCATCGCTGTTGGCGGCATGAAAGTAACAGATGCCCTTAAGCTGCTTGAGGAATATGAGAGCTCGCTGCAGCAGCGCACCATTACCATTCATGCAGCTGCTAATGCCGGCGACAGCAAGCAGTGGACCGTAAACGAGCTTGGGTATAAAGCGGAATTCAAAACCATTCGCGAGGCATTATTGAAGCTGGACGAAGGTGAAATATGGGATCGTGCCGTTTACCGCTATCAGTTCCCCAAACAATATGAGCTCTCGCAAGCTTGGAATTCAGACGCCTTTGATGCCGCACTTCGCAAGCAGTGGAGCTGGATTGAAAAGAGTGCTACCAAAAATGCTGTCCGAAGGATCACAGATACCGACCAAGTCATCTACGAACCGCATGTCGATGCTTTTCGCTTGGATACTGGGAAGCTTGCCGATCAGGTAAATGATTGGGTTATCATAAAAAGGGAGAATRTCGGAGCACCTGTTGAGAAGGCCTTTGAAGCTGAGCTGCCAATTACCGTCATTCATCCGGAAGTGACGCTTGAGAAATTGAGGGATGAAGGCATTGAGCGAAAAATCATATCATTTTCCACTGATTTCAGGACGAGCGCAGAAGGACGCGCCCATAACGTGACTGTAACGGCAGAAACGCTCAATGATTGGGTGCTTGCGCCAGATGAAATATTTGATTATGACAAGCTCATTACGAGAGCAGAGGAATTATATGAGTATCGCGAGGCGCCCGTTATTTTGAACGGCAAGCTTGTGCCAGGTATCGGCGGCGGTATTTGCCAAGTCTCAAGCACACTTTATAACGCTATTCTTCGAGCAGGGCTAGAAATTGTTGAACGGCGCAATCACTCTTTGCCGGTTGCTTATTTGCCTATTGGCCAAGATGCTACTTATGCAGGTGGTGCGATTAACTTTCGTTTCAAAAATACAACGGGCAAATATCTCATCATTCGCACCTCAGTAGATGATCGCAAACTGACGATCAAGCTGTTCGGTACGATGAAAGAAAACGAAAAATACGATATCGAATCGGTAACGCTCAAAACGATTGCCCCAGCCATTCAGGAGAAAACAAATTCTCGCCTATCGCCAGGCCAGAAGGTTACTGTAGAATCAGGAAAACAAGGTTATGTGGTAGAAACATACCGTACATTTACGCGTGACGGCAAGGTTATCTCCCGTGACCGATTGTCGCGCGATACGTACAAGGCTCAGCCAACCATCATCGAGGTTGGTCCAATGAAAGGCGGGAAAGGGCCGTCGGCAACGCCGACTCCGCCACAGCAAACGACAGAGCCGCTGCTTGAGGACGGCGTTTTTTAGGAGAACGGTGCAAGCAAAATGCGGGCTGCTAACGAATATAGCAAAAAAAGCAGTTCAGATCGCTGCCTCCAAGGCAACGCTGAACTGCTTTTTATTTTATAAACTTTATTTCGCTAAAGAACGATATCCATTATCTGCTGCGTTCAAGATACTCGGTCACCCAAGCTGCAGTTTGCTCTAGAGCCACCTCTGCGCGACCAATCGCATCTTGCACTTGTGTTTTTGCTGTGCCGCCGTAAACGTTACGAGCATTAACAACCTGTTCTGGTTGAAGCACGGCATAAATGCGATCATCGAACAACGATGAGAACTTTTTGAACTCTTCCAGCGTCAGGTCCAGCAAGTATTTGTTTTGCTCGATGCAATACAATACCGTTTTGCCGATAACCTCATGCGCTTGGCGGAAAGGCAAGCCTTTGCCAACAAGGAAGTCCGCAATATCTGTTGCGTTCGAGAAGTCCTGATTAACGGCTTGACGCATCCGTTCCTTGTTCACCTTCATCGTTGCGATCATTGGAGCGAACAGCTGAAGCGCGCCTTGCAGCGTCTTCACCGTATCGAACATGCCTTCTTTGTCTTCCTGCATGTCTTTGTTGTAAGCAAGAGGCAGTGACTTAAGAACCGTCAACAAGCCAACAAGGTCTCCGTAAACGCGTCCCGTTTTACCGCGAACAAGCTCGGGTACGTCTGGGTTTTTCTTTTGCGGCATAATGCTGCTGCCTGTGCAGAATGCATCGTCCAGCTCAACAAAGTGGAATTCCGTGCTCGACCAAAGGATTAGCTCCTCGCTAAGGCGCGAAAGATGCATCATGATGATCGATGCGTCCGCAAGAAACTCAACAATGAAGTCACGATCGCTTACCGCATCCAAGCTGTTCTCATAAACACGGTCAAACTTAAGCTGGCTCGCCACATAATGGCGATCGATTGGGAAGGTTGTGCCTGCCAAAGCGCCTGCTCCAAGTGGAAGTACATTGATGCGCTTGTAGCTATCCTGCAAACGCTCAATATCGCGTCCAAACATCGATACGTAAGCCATCAAATGATGTGCAAACAGGATCGGCTGCGCACGCTGCAAATGCGTGTAACCAGGTACAATGGTATCAATGTTAGCTTTTGCTTGCTCGATAAGTGCAGATTGAAGCTTATAAAGCATATCTACGAACTCGACAACGCGCTTGCGAAGCCATAAATGCATATCCGTCGCCACTTGATCGTTCCGGCTGCGTCCTGTATGCAGCTTGCCGCCTACAGAACCAACATCGTCGATTAGCGTCTTTTCGATATTCATATGGATATCTTCGTCTCCGATTGAGAACTCGATATCATCACGTTTGATGCGTTGAAGGACGCGGTGCAGCCCGTCCTTAATCTTCTCAACGTCATCCAGCGGAAGAATACCTTGCTTGCCCAGCATCGTTACATGAGCCAGACTTCCTTGAATATCCTCTTCAGCGAGTTCCTTGTCGAACATGATTGATGCTGTGTATTCCTCTACCAATTGGTCCGTTTTTTTTGTAAAACGACCGCCCCATAATTTACTCACTGGTTCGTAACACTCCCTTGTAAACCTTATTTATTGCTAACTGCCGACGATACTTTTAGACGCAATGCGTTCAGACGGATGAAGCCAGTCGCATCCCCTTGATCGTATGCTTGCGTTGGATCAGCTTCCATCGTTGCAATATCAGGGTTGTACAAGCTCACTGGGCTTTGTACGCCTGCTCCGATAACATTTCCTTTATACAGCTTCAAGCGAACAACGCCGCTCACATTTTTTTGCGATTCCGTCACAAGTGCTTGCAAAGCAAGACGCTCAGGCGCGAACCAGAAGCCGTTGTATACGAGCTGGCTATATTTTGCAATCAACGAATCACGARGATGCATAACCTCGCGGTCCATTGTTAATGATTCCATTTTGCGGTGAGCTGTGAACAAAATTGTGCCGCCCGGTGTTTCGTACACGCCGCGGCTCTTCATGCCGACGAAACGGTTCTCAACCATATCAACGCGTCCGATGCCGTGCTTGCCGCCAAGCTCATTCAGCGTATCCATAACTTCTAGCGGGCTAAGCTCTTTGCCGTTAATAGCTGTGCAATTGCCCTCTGCAAAAGTAAGCTCAACATATTCTGCTTTATCCGGCGCATTCTCAGGAGATACGCTTAGCACATACATGCTTTCGTTTTCTTCAGAGCTAGGATCGAACCAAGGATCTTCCAGCATACCGCTCTCAAAGCTGATATGCAGCAGGTTGCGGTCTGTCGAATAAGGCTTCGCAGCAGACGCCGTAACTGGAATATTGTGTTTCTCTGCATAAGCGATCATTTCCGCACGACCCGGGAATTCTTCACGGAATGCTTCAAGGCGCCATGGCGCGATAACGCCGATCTCAGGAGCAAGTGCAGCAGCAGTCAGCTCAAAACGAACCTGATCGTTGCCTTTGCCTGTAGCGCCGTGTGCGATATAAGCTGCGCCTTCTGCGCGAGCAATATCAACCATACGCTTAGCGATAAGCGGACGGGCAATGGAAGTACCGAGCAAATATTGGCCTTCATAAAGCGTTCCCGCTTGGAACATCGGGTAGATGAAGTCTTTGGCAAATTCATCGCGAAGATCGTCGATGTACACTTTAGAAGCGCCCGTTGCGAGTGCTTTTGCTTCCAAGCCGTCCAGCTCATCCTTTTGACCGATATCTGCTGTAAATGCGATGATTTCTGCGTCATAAGTTTCTTTCAACCATTTGAGGATAACCGAAGTATCCAAGCCTCCGGAGTAGGCGAGTACGATTTTTTCTTTTGCCATAGTATTGTTTTACTTCCCTTCGAATAAATTMATATATTTATAGCGTTTAAGCTAGGACATAATTGCTGCCATAATCGCTTTTTGTGCATGAAGACGGTTCTCTGCCTGGTCGAAAATAATCGAACGATCGCCGTCGATTACGCCTTCGCTCACTTCTTCGCCGCGGTGTGCAGGCAAGCAGTGCATGAAGAGATAGTCCTTCTTCGCATATTTTGTAATCGCCTCATTAACCTGATAGGCCGCAAAAGCAATCTCGCGTTCCTTCTGCTCTGCTTCTTGACCCATGCTCGCCCACACATCCGTGTACACGATATCAGCGTCAGCAATAGCTTCCTTCGGATCGCGGCAAATATGAATTTGCGAGCCTGTCTCAGCAGCATGATCCTTCGTTTGCTGAATAATATCTGCATCAGGCTCGTAACCCTCAGGAGTCGCAACTGACATATGAAGGCCAAGCTTCGCAGCGCCCATCAACAGGGAATGAGTCATATTGTTGCCATCGCCGATATAGGCAATTTTCAAGCCTTCCAAACGACCCTTTTGCTCAAGAATGGTTTGGTAATCCGCAAGCGCTTGGCATGGATGTGAAAGATCCGTCAAACCGTTAATAACCGGAATCGTCGCTCCACGAGCAAGCTCAACCACTTTGCGATGCGCAAATGTACGAATCATAATACCATCTAGATAACGGGACAACGTTTGGGCTGTATCCCAGATCGTTTCGCCGCGACCGATTTGCAGGTCATTTCCACTTAGGAATAGACCTTGACCGCCAAGCTGATACATCCCAACTTCGAACGAAACGCGCGTACGTGTAGACGATTTTTCAAAGATCATGCCAAGCGTCTTGCCTTTTAAAATATGGTGAGTTTCGCCTGCTTTTTGTTTTTGCTTCAAATCAATCGCTAGGTCGATCAAATAACGAATTTCCTCCGGCTTAAAATCAACCAGCATGAGAAAGTCGCGCCCCTTCAAGCTTTGCGCCAAATCCTCGTTTACTATTCCTTGCATGGTAGAGCCCTCCTTCAGCTTAAAACAATGTTCTAGCATTTATGATTTAACGACTGGTCGCTTCGCTTCCAATAGTTCGACTAATAACGCAACAGCAATATCTATTTCTTCATCCGTAACGAGTAAATTAGGCAATAGGCGGATGACATTTGGTCCTGCCGAAATGGCGATTAGACCACGTGTCTGAGCCTCGTTCAAAATATCGGCAATCGGCTCTGCGCATGCAATGCCTACTAGCAGGCCAAGCCCGCGAACCTCATGAACAAATTCATTTCCTGCAAGCTTCTCGCGAAGCTGCGAAATGAGATATTCGCCTTTTTGCGCTGCGCGCTCCGATAAATTGTCACCAACAATTGTCTCTAGAGTTGCCTTTACAACTGCTGTTGCAATCGGCGTCCCGCCGAAAGTTGAGCCATGGCTGCCTGCGGTAAAGCCTTCACGAAGCTTTTCCTTTGCTGCCATCGCGCCAACAGGAAAGCCGCTTCCAAGACCTTTCGCCATCGTGAAAATATCAGGCTCAATGCCGTAGTGCTCATATGCGAACAGCTTGCCTGTACGCCCCATTCCTGTTTGAATCTCATCCACAATAAGAAGGATGCCTTGCTTCTCGCATAACGCAACAAGCGCCTTCATATAACCTGGATCAACCGGATAAATACCGCCCTCCGCTTGCACCATTTCCAGCATGACTGCTGCAGTCTGATCAGATACAGCCGCTTCAAGCGCAGCGAAATCGTTCAGCGGGATGGTTTTGAAGCCAGCCGGCAGCGGCGCAAAACCTTCCTTCACCTTATCCTGGCCAGTTGCCGTAAGCGTAGCTAGCGTACGGCCATGAAACGATTGCTCAAAAGTAATAATTTCGAACCGACCATTGTTCAGTACCATCTGATTGTAACGGCGTGCAAGCTTGATAGCCGCTTCATTCGCTTCAGCGCCCGAGTTGCAGAAAAATACAGCATCCGCGCAGCTATTGTCGGTAATGAGCTTGCCTGCATCCGCTTGGTTCGGAATATGGAACAGATTTGATACATGCCACAATTCATCGAGCTGCTTAACAAGCGCCGCTTTGATTTGTTTAGGAGCATGACCTAGATTTGTAACAGCAATACCGCTCATAAAATCAAGATATTTATTTCCTTTATCATCCCATAACCAGCTGCCTTCACCTTTTACCAATGCCATTGGATATCTTGCATAGGTTGGAAAAAGAGATTGGTCAGCTGCAGCTGTTGCATTCGTTTCACTCATCGACCTTACACCCGCCCTTCATAGATTTGAACAATTCGTGTACCGACGCCGCCTTCGCGTACCGCTCTCGTCAGCACACCCGGCTCCTCGCCGCTTACGATCACAACTTCACGCACACGTCCTTGGATGCACTGAATGGCTGCGCGAACTTTTGGAATCATGCCGCCGTAAATCTCACCGCTCGTTATCATCTCTTCGATCTCAGCAACGGAGACAACGGGAAGCACCTGCTTCTGTCCATCTATTGTTTTGAGAATGCCGGGCACATCCGTTACAACGATCATTCGCTCTACTCCGAGATGGGACGCAACAGCGCCTGCAGCCGTATCCGCATTAATGTTGTAGCGCTGCCCTTGATCATCAATACCAATTGGTGCAATAACCGGAATGTAACCCATGCCCATGACACCTTCAATAATCTCAGCATTTACATCGGTTACGTCGCCAACAAAACCAATCTCGGCAGCATTCGCAACTGGCTGCGCTTGAATGAGCTTGCCGTCCACCCCGGATAGTCCGAGTGCCTTCGCACCGTTGATTTGAATTTTACGCACAATTTCTTTATTGATACGTCCTGCTAGCACCATCTCAACGATGTCAAGCACAGCATCGTTTGTTACACGCAGACCGTTAACAAATCCCGTCTCGATCCCCAGCTTGCCAAGCGTTTCCGATATTGCTGGGCCACCGCCGTGTACGATGACCGGAAGAACGCCAGAGAGCTGAAGCTCCCGCAACTCGTCAAAAAAGCTGTTAGGAAGCGCCGCTAGCGTACTGCCTCCGCATTTCATTACAAATCGTTGCTCCGTCACTGTTCCATACCCTCCAAGCATCTACTTTGCTTATGTCCGATATGCCGCATTAATGCGAACATAGTCATAGGTCAAATCGCAGCCCCATGCTGTTGCCGTTCCTTCGCCATTATGTAAGTCAACGCGAATAACAACGGTATCGCCTTTCAAATATTCCAAGGCAACCTCTTCATCAAATACAACAGGACGGGATTGCTCAAGCGTCAAAATATCGCCAAGACGAATGTCCACTGTCTCCGGATTAACCGGCTGGCCTGCACGGCCTACTGCCGCAATAATACGTCCCCAGTTCGCGTCCGCTCCAAACACGGCCGACTTCACAAGTGACGATCCAATAACCGTCTTTGCAATCGCTTGTGCTGAATCGTCACTTACTGCACCGTTCACTTGCACCTCAACGAGCTTAGTTGCGCCTTCGCCATCACGGGCGATCGCTTTGGCAAGCACCTCGCATACATGACGGATAGCCGCTACAAAAGCTGCCCAGCCTTCGTGGGCTTCTGTCAGCTCCGAGTTGCCAGCAAGTCCACTCGCCATAGCCACCAGCATATCGTTCGTGCTTGTATCTCCATCAACGGTAATCATATTGAAAGTCAGATCCGTCGCAAGGCGCAGCACCTTCTGAAGCGCTTCGCTTCCAATGGCTGCATCTGTCGTTACAAATCCAAGCATCGTCGCCATATTCGGATGAATCATACCGGATCCTTTGGCTGCACCTGAGACATATACACGTTTGCCGTCTAGTTCAAGCTCGACGCATACCATCTTTTGAACCAAATCTGTCGTTAAAATCGCTTGGCAAAAATCATCCGCGCCTGCGCGATCTCCGCCCAGCTTAGCAGGCAGGCCATCGATGCCTGCGCGTACTTTGTCCATTTTCAAAAGCTCGCCAATAACGCCTGTAGATGCTACGGCTACCTGTTCAGAAGATACGCCGATTGATTCCGCAAATCTAGAGCGCATTTCGTATGCGTCCGCTTCGCCTTGCTTGCCTGTGCACGCATTCGCATTGCCGCTATTTACAAGCACAGCACGCAGGACGCCGCCAGCACCGATACTCTCACGAGTTACTTGAAGCGGAGCAGCTTGAAATACATTCGTTGTATATACGCCCGCTGCTGCTGCTGGAACCTCGCATACGATTGCGCCAAGATCGTGACGCGTCGTTTTTTTGAGACCACAGTGCAATCCACCTGCTTTGAAGCCTTGAGGCGTTGTTATCGAGCCGTCAGCGACGACCGAGAACAAGGCTGTTTTATCCTGTCCCATCGTAAAATCGTATCTCCTTCACCTGTATGAGTATGGTTATAAGATCAGTAGGAATGTTTTCGTTATTAATTAAGGATAAACGGGAACGAATTGCAAACCGAGCGTCTCGTCCCAGCCCATCATCAGGTTCAAGTTTTGAATCGCTTGACCCGCAGCGCCTTTAACCAGGTTGTCGATAACAGAAACGATAGTTACACGATTCGTACGCTCATCGACGGCAAAGCCGATATCGCAATAGTTGGAGCCCCAAACTTCTTTAGTAGAAGGCCATTGTCCCTCTGGACGAATACGTACAAACTTGCGTCCTTCATAGTAGGAACGGTAGAGATCAATAAAGTCGCTAGTGCTCCGCTCGCCTTGTACGACAGCATACATCGTAGACATAATGCCGCGCGTCATTGGCACGAGATGAGTTGTAAAAGTAGTCACGACTGGCTTATTAGCCGTATGAGATAAAACCATTTCAATTTCTGGAATATGTTGATGCTGATTTAGCTTATATGCTCTTAAATTTTCATTAAGTTCTGAATAATGAGTGCCTAGCGACGCACCGCGGCCAGCACCGGAAACGCCTGACTTGGCGTCAATGATAATAGTAGCTGGGTCAATCCAGCCTTCTTTGACAGCTGGGAGAAGCCCTAACAGCGTCGCAGTTGGGTAACAACCTGGATTAGAAATAAATGGAGCATCCTTCACTTGGTCGCCGTATATTTCAGCAAGGCCAAACACGGCTTGCTTCAAGTAAGCCTCATCCGCTGCAGGCTTCTTATACCACTGCTCATATAATGCTGGCGATTTCAAGCGGAAATCTCCTGATAGATCAATAATTTTCAAACCAACTTCAAGCAAAGCTGGTACCAGCTTAGCTGCCACGCCAGCAGGTGTAGCTAGAAATACAACATCTGCCTTTGCTTTAATCGCAGCAGGATTGACATCATCAAGAAGCTCTTCGCTAATGCCGATGAGGTGTGGATATCCTTCTGTTATTGACGTACCTGCGCTGGATGACGAAATGACCGATGCCACCTCTGCCAGCGGATGGGATGCGAGCAATCGAATGAGTTCTACACCGCCATAGCCAGTTGAGCCGATAATCGCTATTTTCACCTTTATGCTCATGTTAATCTCTCCCCGAAACTAGATGCTGCAAGCTATCTTTTCCCCTGCTATGCAGCTTCATCTATTGCTCTTTCCGCACGCGGAAAGGATGTTTTCTTCCACAACTTATAATTGTACAACATTCGGAAGTTGATGGAAATACGCACATTGTTTCGTATTATTATACATTCGAATTCATATTAATACAACGAACAAATGATGATAATTTTGCTCAATTTATGAATTGTTTGAGAGATGGATTTATTAAAACAAGAACAAATGTTCTCTTTTCATTTTAGCACAAAAAACTCGTTAATGGTATCGTTTGGATATTATTTTGTTAGCTGTCCAGCTTAAAGCCCTGACCAATTACCTCTGCTGTATTGCTAATTATTACAAAGCTGCCAGGATCAATAGACTTCACAATTTGCTTTAGCTTCGGCACCTCATTCTGGCCGACTACTACCATCAATACCGTTCGCCCTACGCCAGTATATCCGCCATGACCATCAAGCCGCGTCAAACCACGATCCAAATCATTAAGAATCGCTTCGGCAACATCATCCGAATGGTCGCTGATTATAAAAGCTACCTTAGATAGCTGCAATCCGCTTTGTACAAAATCAATCGTCTTGCTTGTCACGAATAAACCAATCAAAGCGTATAGCGCAACCTCAGGAGAAATGATTATTCCAGCCGCAATAATGACGCAGCCGTCGAAACAAACGATCGCCAAGCTAAGCGGAAGGCCTGTGTAGCGATGTAAAATTTGCGCAGCTAAATCCAAGCCGCCTGTTGAAGCCCCTCCTCGAAAAACAAGTCCGAGCCCTAGACCAACCCCGATACCGCCATAAATAGCCGCAAGCAGCGGATTGTCCGTAGGTGATGGCCAACCATTTGACAGCAGCACAAATAGCGGCAAAATAATCGATCCTAGCGCTGTTTTTGCGCCAAATCGTTTGCCAAGCAGCCACAAACCCGCGATAAACAGCGGTATATTAATCGCCCATTGCGTGACAGCAGGAGTAATGCCTGCTGCTCTTTGGACGAGAATAGATATACCCGATACGCCCCCAGAAGCGATTCCATTGGGTACCATGAACATATTGAAGCTAATCGCTACGATAGCTGAACCAATCAGAAGCTGAACTATATTCCATACGGATTGGGTTCGCGGACTATAACTGCGTCCACCTTTTCTCCGCTTCGCCGTGCTTTCTTTCATCCCTTTTTATCTCCTCGCAAGCCGATTATCGCAAAAAGAAGAGTTCCACACGTTTACCGTGTTGGAACTCTTCACTGAAGCTATCCATTTGTATATGGTCGAAAATTAATCGTGACGAATCTGATGACGCAAATATCCATCGATAAAAGGGTCGATGTCTCCATCCATAACCGCGCCGACATTACCTGTCTCTACAGAAGTGCGGTGATCCTTCACCATGCTATAGGGATGGAAAACATAAGAACGGATTTGGCTTCCCCACGCGATTTCCGATTGATCGCCGCGTATTTCCGCCAAATGCTTCATCTGCTCCTCGATCTTCCGATCATACAGCTTAGAACGAAGCATCTTCATCGCACGTTCCCGGTTCTGAATTTGTGAACGCTCCTGCTGGCAAGCAACCACAATGCCTGAAGGGATGTGGGTAATACGTATAGCCGACTCCGTCTTATTGACGTGCTGTCCGCCTGCTCCACTCGCGCGGTACGTATCTACCTTCAGATCTTCAGTTCGGATTTCGATCTCAATGCTGTCATCGATTTCTGGGACTACATCACAGGAAGCAAACGACGTGTGACGACGACCCGCAGAATCAAACGGAGAAATGCGAACCAAACGGTGTACGCCTTTCTCTGCCTTCAAATACCCGTAAGCATTAAAGCCCTTCACCAAAATGGTGACACTTTTAATACCGGCCTCATCACCGGGCAAGTAATCAAGAAGCTCAACCTTGAAGCCGCTCTTCTCCGCCCAGCGCGTGTACATCCTGTAAAGCATTAAACCCCAGTCCTGAGACTCCGTACCGCCAGCGCCAGGATGAAGCTCAAGAATCGCATTAAGCTTATCGTAAGGCTGATTAAGCAGCAGTTGAAGCTCGAACTCGCTAATCTTGCGCATGAGCTTCTCCACGCCGCTCACGACGTCTGATGCAAGCGACTCATCGCCTTCATCTTCCGCCAGCTCCAGCATCATCTGAAGATCTTCCTGCTCGCTGTTCAACCCGTCGTAATGATCCACAACTGACTTCACCGCATTAAGCTCAGAAATAACGCTTTGCGCTTTGTCATTATCATCCCAAAAATCAGGGAAAGTCATCTTCTCCTCGAAATTAGCAATCATTTCTTGCTTAAGATCTAAGTCAAAGGGACCCCCTAAGCTCTTGGAGCCGCTTAGCCATTTCACGCAGGTCTTGTTTAACCGTTATGTCTATCATAGCTTCCGCTTCACCTCAAAATAATGGTTCATTCTTTATTTTATGCCATGCTGTTTGATGCCGTTCCTTACTTGCCGTGGCACTGCTTGTATTTCTTGCCGCTGCCGCAAGGACATGCATCATTACGACCTACACGGTCCTCACGCTTAGCAGGGCGTTTCTCCATAGCTTCTCCGCCGCCGCTTGTTGTAGTCGTTTGGCCTTGAGCTACTTCTTGACGCTCCAGGTTGCTCTCTACGCGTGCCTTCATAATGTATCTTGCAACTTCCTCGTGGATGCTCTCGATCATTTCCTTGAACATCTCGAAGCCTTCAAATTGATATTCACGAAGCGGATCCGTACCGCCGTATGCACGCAGGTGGATACCTTGACGGAGCTGATCCATCGCATCAATGTGATCCATCCATTTGCTATCTACCGCACGAAGCACAACCACCTTCTCGAATTCGCGCATCGTTTCTTCCCCAAGCTCTGCTTCACGCTCATCATAGGAAGCAACGACTTCAGCATAAATGTAATCGATGATTTCTTCCTTCTCTTTGCCCCAAATCTCTTCCTTGGTCAAAGATCCTTCTTGCAGGAAGTTCGCTTGCGCATAATCAACGATGGCTTGAAGATCCCACTCCTCCGGAATATCCTCCGAACAGTGAGCTTCAACTATACGTTCGATGACAGGCTTAAGCATTTCCATAACTTCTTGGCGAATGTTCTCCGAACCAAGAATATCACGGCGCTGCTTATAGATAACCTCACGCTGTTGGTTCATAACATCATCATATTGTAGGACAACTTTCCGAATGTCAAAGTTATTGCCCTCAACGCGTTTCTGCGCGGATTCAATCGCTCTAGAAATCATCCGGCTCTCAATCGGTTGATCCTCATCCAGTCCTAGCTTATCCATCATGCCCATAATATTCTCAGAACCGAAGCGGCGCATCAGCTCATCCTCAAGCGATAGATAAAACTGTGATGAACCTGGATCGCCTTGACGTCCAGCACGACCACGCAGCTGGTTATCGATCCGACGGCTTTCATGGCGCTCTGTACCAATGATGTGCAAACCGCCTAGTTCAGCAACCTCATCACCTAGCAAAATATCGGTACCACGACCAGCCATGTTCGTTGCGATCGTTACGGAGCCTGCTTGACCAGCTCTCGAAATAATTTCTGCCTCTTCCGCATGGAACTTCGCGTTGAGCACTTTGTGCGTAACGCCTCTGCGCTTCAGCATATCTGATAATTTCTCCGAGTTCTCGATAGAAATTGTACCTACGAGCACTGGTTGATTTTTACTGTGGCGTTCTACGATTTCTTCCACGACCGCTTTGAATTTACCGAGTTCGGATTTGTAGACAACATCGGCAATATCCTTACGGATCATCGAACGGTTAGTAGGCACTTGAATAACGTCGAGTCCATAAATACGCTTGAACTCTTCTTCCTCTGTCTTTGCAGTACCCGTCATACCAGCAAGCTTGCGATACATACGGAAGTAGTTTTGGAATGTAATTGTCGCAAGGGTCATGCTCTCGTTCTGAACCTTCAGATCTTCCTTCGCTTCAATCGCTTGGTGAAGACCATCGCTATAACGACGTCCAGACATTAGACGACCAGTAAATTCATCAACGATGACAACTTCTTCTTCTTCCACAACATAATCCACATCGCGCTTCATAATGAAGTTTGCTTTCAGCGCTTGCTGTATGTGGTGGTTGAGCGTTACATTCGCATGATCGAATAGGTTCTCGATTTGGAATGCCTTCTCCGTCTTCTCAACGCCTGCCTCAGTCAGCATAACGCTGCGAAGCTTAATATCGATCGTGAAATCCTCTTCAGGCTTCAAACGGCCAATAAAGCGGTCTGCGGCGAAGTAGAGCTCTGTTGATTTAGCAGCCTGTCCAGAAATAATAAGCGGAGTCCGCGCTTCATCGACAAGAATGGAATCCACTTCATCGATAATGGCGAAATAAAGAGGACGCTGAACCATTTGTTCTTTGTATAGCACCATGTTGTCACGCAGATAATCAAAACCAAATTCATTATTTGTACCATACGTAATATCGCATGCATATGCTTCTTGCTTCTCGTCATGCGACAAGCCGTGAAGGTTACATCCGACAGTCATGCCTAGGAAGCCATACAGCTGTCCCATAAGCTCGCTATCACGTTGCGCTAGATAATTATTGACCGTGATAACATGTACGCCTTTGCCAAGCAATGCGTTCAAATAAACCGGAAGCGTCGCAACGAGCGTTTTACCTTCACCCGTTCTCATCTCCGCAATTTTACCTTCATGAAGAACGATACCGCCGAGCAGCTGCACATCAAAGTGACGCATGCCAAGCGTACGCTTGGATGCTTCTCTAACTGTTGCAAAAGCTTCAGGCAATATTTTATCTAATGTCTCGCCTTTTTCAATTCTTGCTTTGAATTCCTCAGTTTTCGCGCGAAGCGCATCGTCAGATAAAGCAGTGAATTTTGACTCAATCGCATTTATTTCATCTACCGTCCGTTGGATCCGCTTTACCTCGCGCTCGTTATGGTCACCAAATATCTTTTTCACTAATCCGAGCATGGAATTCCCCTTTCGTAGTAACGCCTCTTTGCATTAAATTGTATCAGTTTGTCGACACCGCCGCAACGAGGATGATTGTAAAAGAAAAAGCCTCTCTCCATAAAGGAGAAAAGGCTCTTCAATGTTGTGTATAATGATTGCTAGCCTTGCTCAATTAAACCATATTTCCCGTCACTTCGTTTGTACACAACACTGACCTCTTTGTTGTCCACATTCGAGAAGACGAAGAAATTATGTCCGACCATATTCATTTGCAAAATCGCTTCTTCCACATCCATAGGCTTGAGTGCAAAACGCTTAGTACGAACGAGCTCTAGATCATCCTCTTCTTCCAGAACGCCCACCGCGGAGCCTTCTTCTTTAAATAGAGCGCGTACACCGCTGCTTTGACGGAACTTACGATTTACTTTAGTTTTATGTTTACGTATTTGTCGTTCGAGTTTGTCCGCAACCAGATCAATCGATGCGTACATATCCTCGCTTTTCTCCTCGGCTCTTAGCATGACACCGGTGAGCGGTATGGTCACCTCAACTGCATGTTTCCCTTTGGTGACGGATAGTGTTACGTTAATTTCGGAGGTGATTGGTGCTTCAAAATATTTATCCAATCGGCTGAGTTTCTTTTCGACGTAGTCTCTCAATGCGTCTGTCACTTGAAAGTGTTGACCTCGAATGTTGTAGTTCATGGGGAACTCCTCCTTTACATAGTCTTATTATAGCATATGTAGGCGTTCAAATCAAAATAGTTTTTTATCAATTTAGAATATTCAGATAAATAAAACTATAGAACTACTAGACTTGTCACAACTTAGTCACGGACACCTATTTCACTTCAGACAACAAAAAAAAGCCCCGGTTTCCCGGAGCTTGGTGTAAGTTACTTGTTTAATGATCCAAATTATAGGTTGGCTGGATCAGCCGGATAATTACAGTTTAACTACGTTAGCTGCTTGTGGACCACGAGCGCCTTCAACAATATCGAATTCGACGGATTGGCCTTCTTCAAGAGTTTTGAAACCTTCAGTTTGGATAGCGGAGAAATGAACAAATACGTCGCCGCCTTGCTCAGTCTCGATAAATCCATAACCTTTTTCTGCGTTAAACCATTTAACTTTACCTTGCATGTGCAAACATTCCCTTCATCTTCAAATACTGTGAGGCATCGCTTTGTATAACCCACAATTTGACTATAACACCCACTTTATTGAATTGTCAAACAATTTATTGTAAGCGAATACATTTTGGTTTTGAGCTGTTTATGCCGTTTATCGGATCGTGTCGAAAGCTGGATTATACTACCTGGGCATGGGAAATGCAGAAAAAAATAAAGCCACCCATTGGGCGGCTCTCAAGCGTTATTTTAATTAAACAACTGTTGATTGTGTTTGTTTGAATGTATTGCCATTCGCTTGAGCAGCTAATTGATTGTATTGTTTAGCAGCCTGCATCCAAGTTTCTTTTAAATCAATCAGATGAGCAAGCACTTCTTCTGCCGGCTCTATATCTTTCTTCATATTCGCTTCAATTAGGCGAGTGTTAAAATATTCGTATAATTTAAGCAAGTTTTCTGAAATAGGGTTAGAGCGATCAATCGTAATGATGAACTCACTTATAATGTCCTGTACTTTTAAAAGGCTTATATTTGCGTCTTCATAGCGTTGTTCCTTGATCGCTTCAATTCCTTGACGGCAAAAACGGATAGCGCCATCGTAGAGCATAATAAGTAGTTGTCCTGGGGTAGCTGTTTGAATCGTACTTTGAAGATACTTATTACGTTGTTGAAGTTGCATTGTTTATCCTCCTAGAACTAAATTAAAATGTCATTTATGTGCTGTGTGAGTTCATCATCTTACAATAATGAATTAGCCTTTCTTATCGATAAGTATACCAGCCATTTCCCACATTTTAGCGACAAAATCCAACGTTTTCTCTGGAGGAATTTCACGAATGACTTCACCCGATGTACTGTCTAATACTTTCACTGAAATGATATTCGTTTGTTTATGCACAGAAAACTCTAGGTTTGTGCTTTTCCCTTCGATGGCCTTAATTGCTCTATCAATGGCCTTAACCAGCTGTTCTTCGCTAATGGCGACATGCTCACCGCGGGCCTCTGCTTTTTTCAATTCTGCTGAGCTAGTAAATTTAGATAGATTTTGCGAGTCGCTTGCCCCGTTAACACTTACTTTTTCTACTACAGAATTACTACTTTCAATACTAGCAGTACTTCGACTCAACGAGTTAATTGCCCCTGTTGACGGTATATTAGTGTTCATTACCTATCATTCCTTCCGCATCAATAGTCCTAATTTATATATCGGCAACTATTCACTTTTGTGTTAGAAGAAAACTTGTGATTTGATAGTGTCATTTTTTCTAAATATATGAAATAAAAACAGGCTTCTCCTAGGAGAAGCCCATTATTGCTTTATTTCTTTTTATCAAAAAACGCACCGTATGCCGAATAGGAGCTGCCGTATTCGCCATACTGCTGATTTACTGCTTGTGTTTTCTTCATATTGACCATGTCTGATTCAAGGTCTCGTTTCCTCACATCCATGAGCGGAGCAATTTTCTTATCCGCTTCATAAGCTGGCTGAAGATACACCTTTTTTTGCGTATCTGTGAAAGAAACACCTTGCTCTAACAATTCTGAAATATGATCTATAAGCTCTTGTCTCTTACTAAGAAGCTCAAGCCACTCTTCGGGTTCACTATATTCGTCTAATACTCTCTTCTCTAACGAAAGCGTGTATATTAAAAAATCGTTGAGCAGAGAATCTAGAGGGGCATTCATAAGCACTAACCCTCTCTTTCTGAAGCTTCGATAAACTGAATATTTCGTTATTACTTAGTTAACTCAACCTTGTTGTTGTGATAACCAGTTTCCTTGAGCATTTGCTTTATTCATTGCAGTCTCCATCGCAGTGAACTTCTTCCAATATCTACTTTCTTTATCCTGCAATCGACTTTCCCATCTGCTTATATCCGAATTAATTCTTTTCAAGCCCTCACCAAGGATACTCTTATCTACAAGCGAAGCATTACTGCCCGCCTTTTCAGTAAGCTTGGTCATCGTACTATTAAGTTGATTATATAAGCGCTCCGCTAGCCCGCTCTCATTAAACTTTGTAGCAGGATCTGTGGAGCTGCTCGTCTTCGTAAACAGGTCCATTACAGCATTTCCATTTTTCGAAATAGCTTCACGTAACTTCGTTTCACTAATATATAGTTTACCATTCTCGTTATACGCTCCGGTAGTAATTCCAATTTCAGTGAGACTATCAAGCTTCGTATCCATACCGCTGCCTTTTACATTAGACATCAAAGCCTGACGCATTTGAGATAGTCCAGTTGAGAGCAGTGTGTCTTGACGTAATAAACCACTCTTAGCCTTCTCTTCCCATTGCTCAACTTGCTTGTCAGATAAGGATTGCTTCTCTTCTGCTAATAAAGGTTTAAAATCTTTGTAGGTACGTTCATCGACCTTTTTGTTTATTTTCTCAATTATTTCATTATACTTATCTACATAATCCTTAATTGATTTGAACATAGCATCTTCATCAGGTTTCAAATCGACCTTAGTAGTTCCTTTGCTTTTGATATTAAATTCCACACCATCAAATGTGAAGGTTGTACTATTAACAGAATAAGGAATACCGTTAATCTTCACGGTTTGTGCTTTAGCATCTGCTGATGACTGGAAACCTTGATTTGTAGAAAATCCTGTTATTGCAGCATTACTATTTACCGTTCCTGTTGATAAACCGAGTTTGTTATCCGCTGGCAAATCAGTACTGTTAATCGTGATAGCCGCAGTTGCCCCAGTTGCCTTTGTTGTAAATGTAATGGATTTATCATCCTGCAAATAACTTGCAGTCACACCTGTTTTCGAAGAAAGAGCATTAACTTTTGCCAATATACTGTTAATGGAATCCCCTTTTTCCACTTTAATAATATCATTAGGATCTGAACCAATAGAAAAGGAATACTCTTCATTAAGTGCAATAGTTCCATCTTTCAAGTTTTTATCTGCAGAAAATTTCACAGTCGCAGCCTTAGCTGCTGTTGGAAGCACATCTACTTCAACATTATATACAGAAGCGGTTGGGTTACCTTTTTGTTTTGCTGATACGATCGTATCATTGTCAGATGCCAGAACCTTTTTTTGATAGGTTCCTTGTAGTTTCATATCAAATGTTTTGTTCTTTAGGTCTGATAAGAGAGCGTTCATCTCTCTATATTGGTCTCGTCTCCATTCCTCAGTTTGCTTCTTCTGAAGAAGTTTATTTAACGGAGCGCTCTCTGCCTTCATTAGATCTTTAACTATAGATTCTGTATTTAAACCTGAGACTAAGCCGCCCATACGAATTGAGCTTACCATGATAATCCTCCTTTTTCTTTGCATCTAAGATAATTTATTTATATGATGTTCTTCACTTCATCCACTGCTACTACACCATTTTAATCTGCTACTAGTAGTATCGGATTGAAATAGCATATAGTTTAGGGTTAATTCTGTGATAATGAGTTCCATTAGCTAATTAAATTAATAAATACTATTTCAAGATTATTGAAATAAAAGAGGGTTTCTCTATAGAGAAATCCCCAATGTCGGTAAACATCATATCTTAAATGTGACTCCTGTTTTATTTAACGATAGTTCCCATTTCAGATAGAAATCTAATAATCGGTATAGCTTCGTGGTCTTTTCCTACTTTTATTAAATCAGCTGCTAAATCATCAAGTCTTTGTAGGTAGCTTTCAGAATAGAGAATACTCCTTAAAGTATCTTCTTCCTCTTCTTTAACCTGAGTGGTTATACCCAGAGATTCCAATATAGTAATAAAATAATTAGAATCAGGAAACGTATCAACTGCTCTCTGCGCAACTTCTATTATTCGTTCATTAGCCTTTAAACCCATTATAATTTTTAACCAAAGTGAATAAATAAAATAATCGTTTTGGCTAATATAATATGCATTTTCTATATATTTCTCTGCAATTTCCAATTCACCAATTTGATATAAACTATCACTTGATTTACACAAAATATTTAAATATAGTTCATCTTCCACTTCAGTCTTATTGTGCAAATATTCATCGAAGAAATGAAGAGCTAAACCAAAGTTTTTATTTTGATAAAACAATTCTGCTGTTGCTAGTAATATTTCATCATTCTTAATTTTTTTCAGTACGTTGTCTATCTCCTCGTATTTAGATAAACGATAAAATTCCTTGATTATATCTAATACTAATTCTAACTCTTCTTGACTGTACTGGTTATTTTTCGGTTCATCAAGGAGTTCTTTAAGATCTATGCCAGTATTCTTATAGGCCGTTTGGAATACCTTATTCCTCGTAGTTTCATCTTTAGAAAGAAGAGAAGATATAATTGCCTTTTTCAAATATTGGAGTTCACTCTCCTTCATATGAAATAGACTTAAAAATTGCTGAGAGGCTATAACATAATCTTCATTTAATATTGCGAGCTCTAATTCTTCCTCCTGTAATTCACTTGAAAAAGAGCGCAGCAAAGACATAAAGTAGTTTGCTAATATATAAGAACCATTATTAATGGCAGATTTCGATAAGTATATCAGGTCTTTTGGTACATCCACCCTATAGATTTTCTCCAGAAAATTTATTATGTTCATTTCGTCTTCTCGATTAATTAATAGTATTTTTATTAAATAATTTAATAGAGAAAAATCATAACGATCCGTATTTAAAATCGAGGTAATAACATGAACAGTCTTTGAATAGTCGTTGGTATGATAATACAAATTAGATAACTGTTGATAAATAGGAATTAATAATCCCGTTGTCTGGGTTTCAACCTGAGAAATATCATTTATTAAAAATAATGCTTTCTCATACATAAATATTGCATCATAGAATTGTTGATAAAATCTATTAAAATCACCTATATATACAAAAAAGTCTGGATATGATGGGTATTTACAACTTGCCTCTTTGATAATTCTTATCACTTGTTCACTAGGATATTCTAATTTCCTTAGATACCTTATGATATTTAAGTAATTTTTTTCTTTAGTCCCTAATAACTCTGTTTCCTTCTCAACATGGGCTTTTAAAGCATAAAACAGGGCTAGTTCGTATTCCTTAATAAGATTGTATGTCTCAGAAAGATAAAAATTTATATCATGATTATTCGTGTTCTTCTTTTCATCTGATAACAATAATAATAAATTCCTCTGCCCTTTTTGTTTCCTTTCAATTTCATTATTTGAGTACCCTGTGTGAATTATTGAAATTTCCTTACTGAAATCAAGTAATTTAAGTTGTTTAGTGACATGCTTAATGGTTTCATGAATAGCTCCGAAATATTTTAAATTAGAATCTCTTCTAAATATCCTTAAAGTTTGAACTGTACTTTGAATTTCAGTTGTTTCTGTATTGTAATTAATTAGAGTTGATAAGATTCCATCATATCCATTAGTTTTGGCAATCCTTACACAATTCATTATTTCTTTTAAACTATGTTGTTCAATATACTCGTCTGCATCGAGAAAAATAATCCAATCTCCTGTTGCCTTTGATAAGGCGTAGTTTTTAGCTTTAGAGAAATCATTTTCCCACTTAAAATGATAAATCGAGGCGCCTAAATCCCTTGCTATTTGAACTGTATTATCAGTCGACCCCGTATCAACTACAATGATTTCTGAAGTGGTTTCCTTTAAACTATTTAAACACTTTTCAATGTTTGTTTCCTCGTCCTTTGTTATAACGCATCCTGTTATATTCATATTCTGTCATTCCTTTTCGAAAATACCTCGCTATTATTAGATATATAAATAAAAAAAGAGAGAGCAAGTTGCTCTCTCTCTTTAATTGATTATTAACGAAGCAATTGAAGAACGCCTTGTGGTTGTTGGTTAGCTTGTGCAAGCATAGCTTGAGCAGCTTGTGCAAGGATATTGTTCTTCGTTTGGTTCATCATTTCTTTTGCCATGTCTACGTCACGTACACGGGACTCAGCGGCAGTCAAGTTCTCGGAAGAAGTGTTCAAGTTGTTAATTGTGTGCTCAAGACGGTTTTGGTAAGCACCAAGTTTCGAACGCTCGCCAGAAACTTTCTCGATAGCATTGTTAATTGTTGTAATTGCAGTGTTAGCGGATGTAGCGTTATTAACATCAATTTGGTTGACACCTAGAGCTGTTGCACGCATATCGCCAACGGATACATACATGTTTTGGCCTTCGTTAGCACCGATTTGGAAGTTAAGACCGCCATTAGCAGTAACTGATACATCCACTGTATTACCAGTACCTGTAAATGCACTGTTTATTTGTAATTGTAGGCCCTCTTGAGCACCACTTTGAATAGTGATTGTGTTACCATCAGCTGTGTAAGATGCGCCACCTGTAATTGTAGCATCTACACCTTGATTTACGGTGCCAGTAATAGCGAAGTCACCCGTTGCACCAGTAACTGTCATATTAGATTTGCTACCCACAGTTGTTGATGTTAACTCTAGTTTACCAGCGCCATTAATGGTCGCTTTAACACCAATATTAGCTTCGTTAATTTTATCAAGTACATTTTGTCCAGTGTCAGTTGTTCCAAATGAGAATGTAATCCCATTAACTGTCATTGCACTTGCATTACCAAGCGTTCCACTTGTAGTGAACGAAGTCGCATCCGTTGCTACGTTATCAGCTGTAGCTACAGTAGCAGCTGTAATTTGCGTCAATGCACCAACTTTGGTATCTCCAGTTCCGCCAAGAATGCTAATAGCGCCTGCACCTGTTCCTGCACCAGCTACCGTACCAGCTACAGAAGCTCCACCATTAAGAAGTTTCTTAGTATTGAACTCAGTAGTAGTACCAATACGATCGATTTCAGCTGTAAGCTGGTTGATCTCTTTTTGAAGCTCGCCACGGTCAGAAGCAGTGTTAGTGTCATTGGAAGATTGAACTGCCAATTCACGCATACGTTGCAAGATCGAGTGAGTTTCGTTCAAAGCGCCTTCAGCAGTTTGAATTAGAGAGATACCATCTTGTCCGTTTTTCGAAGCCATGTCCAAACCACGGATTTGACCGCGCATTTTTTCGGAAATTGCTAGACCAGCTGCATCGTCACCTGCACGGTTGATGCGAAGACCAGAAGACAATTTCTCGATGGATTTGCTAGTTGCTGCAGTGTTAGTAGACAACTGACGGTGTGTGTTAAGAGCTGCGATATTGTGGTTAATAATCATTAGTATTTCCTCCTTGAAATTTTCGTATTTCCGCATCCTTGCGGAAGCTTACGATAATAGTTCGGCCGTCCTATTATCGCGCTATTATATTTATCGGATTTCTCCATCAATTGTTTATAGCTTATATTTAAAAAAACAATTATTTTTTAAAAAATTTTGATACATCCTCTATGGATACCGCACTAGTTGCTGCCGCACGATTTTCTGCTTGTATCGCCATATATATTTCTTTGCGGTAGATATCCACTTCCTTCGGTGCCCGTATGCCTAGTTTAACATTATCGCCTTCTACGCCGAGTACGATGATTTCAACATTCGCACCGATCATGATAGACTCATTACTTTTGCGTGATAAAACGAGCATGGCTTTTCATCCTCCTTAGGTTCGATTGAGTGGAGCGCGCGAACTGTATGTATTATCGTGAAGAATTAGCTGTTTGCCTGCTAATGTTCTTTTATTCAAAATGATCGGAGCAAGCAAATTAATTGTTGCATTAGCAAAATCTGTGGATATGGTTATAACAGACCAAACCTCGACATCCTCTTCACCGTTAATACTTAGTTCTTGTTTCACGGTTTCTGGGAGTTCCCATTCATAATCTGGATAAAATAAAAATGGACTCGCAACCAGCAACGATATCGTTTCGTCCTCAGAAGCCTTCATAAGCTTCATTGGAAGGTCGTTTCCTACTTCTTCGAATACAAAGTCATTCAAATGTTCGAAACCTGGAATACCTTGTTCAAATTGATAAATTAGCTGTTCTGTATTCACTTCATAACCCCCTATTAGGATTCCTCATTTATTAAAAATAAAAACTATAGATCTCATGCGTCGTGCGCAAATGATCTATAGTCTAAAAAAACAGTAACGTCTAAATAAGCTGATCGAGCTGTGGTGGAATAATCTCCACTTTAGGATATTGACTCATATAAATGTCCAGCTTGCCGCGCTCATATTCATGAATAGGCTTGTTCACTTGAACATTAAGGTCGACTCGACCTGGAGTGGTATCAATCGTGAGTTCACCTGGAATATACTCGATATCAATATTATCATAGGAGGCTTCCCCGCGGAAATCATATTCAGGAAAAGTTCGTTTCCAATCCCTTGCCATTTCTGCAATGGGATTTCCGCCTAAATGAATCGAGGCCATTTGATCGCCCTTCTCCACAATCCTTGCAATGCCTTGCAATGCAATATCAGCAGCCATTGAATATATTTTGCTCATCGYTTGCAAATTGTTTCCAAGCGCTAACGCATCCCATAATCGATCTTGATTAATTTCAAGTCGTCCTTTGGTGGTTTGAAAATGTTGCTCTGGCCTGATTTGCTCCATATCTACAGTAGCAGCGGGCTGCTCAAGACGCTGTTTGCCCATATCGGCATCAATAGAGAGCGCGGCATCCTGCGTACGAATCTGAATCTGAGGAATTTGCATGTTAATCTCCACCTATCTCAAGAAATCAACCAAGCTTGGACGTATAAGCTGTGCTCCAACAGATAGGGAAGCCTGATATACATTTTCCTCTGTCTTCATATTCGTAATCACTTCTGCCATATCTGCATCTTCCGTTTTTGCCTGTACCGTTTTTAAGTTAATTTCAATATCCGAAAGCCGATTTTGAACAATATCGATGCGATTTACTTTTGCCCCTACTTCAGCCCGTTTCGTAAGCATCGTATTCATACGGCTTTCTACCTGTCCTATCAACTTAGAAATTCCATCTTGATCGCCGGAACTAAGCATATCATTTGCTCGTTGAAGCAGTAAAAAGACATTGTCACTGCTCTCTATTTCCGCTTTTGTTGCCGTAGGAGATATACCCGCACCAAAAACTTCGTTACCTGTAATGTTAATTCCCAGCTTCATTCCTGCGGATAGTTCATATTTAATTGAACCGTTATCCGAGCTGACTTGGTATGCTTTTAACAAAGGCGGATCAACTGTCAAATCAGTTGTACCTTCTACACCCATCGTTGGATAAGGCTTCTCACCTGTCATTTCACCATTAAATACTTGTTTTCCGTTAAATTGACTATTTCCGATTTCCACCATTTGGTTATACATTTGTGACATTTCAACTTTAATCGCATCAAGGCTTGTTTGTTCGAGAGTTCCATTGGCACCCTTGACTAACAGCTCCCTAACGCGCTGCATAATATCTCCTGCTTGACCAATAGAAGTATCCGTATATTCCAGCATAGATAAAGCAGAACTTACATTTTTGGAATATTGGTCATTAGAATCAAGTTCACTGCGATAGCGCAGTGCAAAAGTGATACCAACTGGATCATCTGATGGTTTATTAATCTTCATACCCGTAGACAGCTGGTTTTGCAAATTATTCATACGTCCCATATTGCTTGTAATGTTACGAAGCAACTGCGTATTCATCATTGATTGCGTTACACGAAACGACATAATGTCTCACCTCCGCTTTAAAAATTATAGTCCTACTCGGCCCATCCCATTAATAACTCTATCTAAAATTTCATCAATCATCGTCATATTTCGAGCAGCTGCATTGTATGCATGCTGGAACTTAATCATGTTGGACATTTCTTCATCTAGCGAAACTCCGCTAACCGATTGTCTGCGGGATTCAACTTGGTCGACGATAATTTGTTGATTCGCTTGCATACGAGTTGCTTCCGCAGCTTGTACACCTAGCTGACCGACAACAGAACGGAAATAAGCATCAACCGTGTTTTTATTTTCACCTGTCCCCGCGTCGAAGTCGAAACGAGTATCTCTCATTTGTGAGAAAAGGACAGCCAAAGAGTTGTTACCGCTTATAACTGACTCTGAACCATCTGCATTCGTAGCTACTCGCATAGATGTCGCAATCAAATTTGAATTTGCAACAATTGCAGGATTAAGCGTGATGTTGCCGGCATTCAATCCAGCAGTACTGCCGTTTGCATCTGTAAAGAAAGGCAAACCCGCTTCTTGTCCAGCCAACGAATAGCCAAGCTGATGCAAACCATTCAACCCTTTTACCGTAACCTTTGTATCTTCGTTCAGTGTACGATTTGTGCCTGTATAGGTTACGTTATTCAATACTGTTCCTTCTGGCAAAACAGATCCTTTAGGCAGCGTAACCTCAAACTCGCCATTCGCCATCGTTTGAACGAGATTATTGAGTTCTCCGATGTACCCCTCGACGTAATGATCTCTTGCATATATCGTTCCATAAATAGCACCGCTATTTAAATCACCATTAGCAACCGCTGTAGTAACTGCTGCTGAATCTAGAGAAGCAGTAGCTGTTCCTTGCACCAGCTCCGTACCGCCCATCGTAATGCGATAGCCGCTCTCTTGGTCTTCTACGCGAATATTGATTAATCCCGAAAGCTGATCTGTAATCAGGTCACGCTGATCCCGCAAATCATTTGCATTATCGCCTAAGCTTTCAACCCGTCTAATCTCGCCATTTAACTGGGCGATGCTTGTTGTAATCGAATTAACCGTATTTAAGTTAATCTCTACATTTTCCGTCAAATCAGCTTTTAAATCGCTGAGCTGCTTAGCTGTGTAATTAAAAGAATCCACAAGTGCCATCGTTTGTTCCATAACGACTTTGCGGCCATCCGCATTCTCAGGGTTTTTGCTGAGGTCTGACCACGAATTCCAAAAATTCGAGATCACCGTTCTAAGGCCCGTGTCGCTTGGTTCATTAACGATACCCTCTAATTTAGAGAGCGTATCGAGCTGAACTGAGAAATTACCCAGTGATTTATATTCGTTGCGATACTGATTATCCAGAAACTTCTCTCTAATCCGAGTGATGGAAGACGCCTCAACACCTGTACCAAGCTGACCAGCTGCTGTTGATTTGGAGAAACCAACCGCGTCAATCGGTCTTGATGCAGTCATGTTCACCACTTGACGTGAGTAGCCTGCCGTATTCGCGTTTGAAATGTTGTGCCCAGTTGTATTCAGAGCAGACTGAGTAGTAAATAAGCTGCGCCTTGCCGTTTCTAAGCCATGAAAAGTGGATGCCATCGTATATTGTCCTCTCTTGTTACGTTTTCATATTAAAGCGGCCATTACGATTTAAGGCCATGCCTTGAACAGCACGATGATAGGTCGCTTCTTCCTCAGTCGGACCAAGCAGCAAATCTTGCGTAAAATGCAAATGCTCCAGAGTCATCCTTACGAGCTGTTGATTGAATTCGTTAATATCTTGAAGTTTCTTAAGTGCTGCCGACAGCTCATTCCATATCGCCTGAAGCTGCTGCTTCTCATTCGCTTGGTATACAGCTTGTATGAGCTTCTCCATTTTGAACGAACGATGGGCAGTCAGCTTCTGATCAAGCATATATTTACCAATCAAAAAGATACGCTGCTGCTCCAGATCCATGATCCGCTGAAGACTCTTCTTCTCTTTGCTGGAAATATACGAGAGCGTCTCTACTTGGTTCACTGTAATAGCCGACGTCTTCGCGTTGCCGTATTCAATAAGCTGCAGGTGCTCGTCTAAAAGCTCTTGCAAAATCACGATGATTTGCTGGATGTACTCATTCATTTAGAGGATTACTCCTTCAGGAAGGGAAGCAGCTTCTCGGCAATCTTGCCAGCTTCCACATGATAGTTGCCTGTTGCTACCGAACGCTTCAGCTGCTCAATATGCTCTGTTCTGTCCGCTCCGCTTGCTTTGCTTGTCGATAGCAATTCCTTAGCTGCAGCAGAGATTTGAACCTCGTCCTTCTGCTTTGCCTTGTCAGTCCCGCCTACTCTGGACTCCGAATGCTTCTGGTATGGATTAAGTGCTCCGATACGATTCGTCTCATTTATTTTCATTGTTTACCCACCTCATTATTTACAGGAACTAAAAAAGCCGATTACCTTTACAAGTATTATCGGCTTCAGTCAAGTGAAATTTTATAGTCATCAAAATATTAACTTAAATCATTTATCGTTGTATCTCTCTAAACCTTTATAAACACCCGTTTGCTTGTAAGCACTTTTTAAATCTTCTTTTCGCGATATGTCTTGGAACATCTGCTTCTTGTCCTTCTCAATTCTATTGCGACAAGTGTCGCAAAGATGATTATCACGAATCAGAGTTCCGCAAGATTCACAAGGGTATGACATATTAGGTGCATTCATAATGGAGATGCGTCCCTCGCGTATGAACTTCGTAATTTGTTTAATCGAAACACCCGTAGCATCAGATACCTCAGTAATAATTGAGCCTCTAAATTCACGCAAATAGTTTGCGCAAAGCTCATACTCTTTATCAATATCTCGCATGCATGCCGGGCATACGTCTCTAAAGTTTTTTGCAAAAAGCTTACCGCAGCGAGGACAATTATCTAGGTTCATCGCTCTGAGCCCTCCTTTTTTTGTAAAACCATACTAGCTATTAGTTACATTCTAATCGATAGCACTAACTTTTTCACTATGAATCTAATTATTAGATCTATCAGCCTAGCTGGATTATGAACGAGCCCATGTCAAAATATAGATATCGAGCGAAAGCTCCATATAATGGTGCAGAGCCTTAGAGCAGGCTTCTGCTGTGCTTCCAGTTGTGTAGATATCATCGATTAAAAGTATACGAATAGCTTTATCGTTTAGATGCTTCTTGCTATGGGATTCAGAGGCTAATAAGCTCAAATTGTTCGTATTCACTTCAAAGAGAGATTGCGTATCGCGCATTCTTTCGGAGCGCGTTTTGAAGCTTTGCTTCTCTGAATGCCGCGAACGAATGAGCAATTCCATAATCGGAAGCTGAAAACGCCTCGCGATATGGCTGGCTAGCTGCTCCGCTTGGTTGAACCCCCGATCAGCTGCTCGTTCTTCACTTACAGGAACGTAGGTAACAGCATCCCAGCAGTCTGCTATCGATATTTTTGGTTTGCGGCTGCTGCTGCTTGCCACGATAGACTGTTGAATAATTTCAAAGGTCATCGCCTCGAAAGCAGGCAGAAGCATATCCCCGAGCAAAGGAGCAAGCTGCTCATTGCCCCTATATTTGTACAAAGCGAGCATCGCTCGCATGGCTTGATTATAATGAACCGCGCTGCGGTTGCATATGAATGCGCCATGCGGACGACGTATGCAGTCTTCGCATGGGATGCCGCGCCCGCATCTACGGCAGGCGATGCGGGTCAGCCATGGTATTGCGGAGAGGCACGCTCCGCAAAGGGATTTGCGAAGCTGGGTCGTCAGCTTCGCGTGGTTGTAGCTGCTCGCGCTGCGAGCCTCGCTTTGCGGTTTGCCGCATAGGAGACATGCGGCAGACGTTGGAGCGAGCAGCTGCGCGGATGTGGTGAAAGCGGATTGCAGACGCTGCAGCCATGCTCTTGGCGAGACGTTCATTTCGGCGAGCCTCCTTTGGCTGTGGGGAGCAAGTAGCCTTGCTTGCGAGCCATGCGGTTCATCGTTTGAATATGGCGTACAGCCTGCAGCTGTGGTCGATTGCGATCATGGCTGCAAAAGTACACACGACCGAATGGATCATCCGCAGAGCGGCCTGCTCTTCCAGCCATTTGAACCAGTGAAGCCTCGTCAAATAACCTTCCGTCCGCATCAAGGATGTAAACATCGCTTTTAGGAATCGTTACGCCCCTCTCTAGAATAGTAGTTGTGACTAGTACTCGTATATCCCGCGAGCGAAAACGCTGCACCTTCTCCGTTCGTTCTTCATCCTGTGAAGAGGTTGCCGCAACAGCAGCATGTGAAAGAGCAGCACGCAATAAAGCCGCCATAGGCTCGGTTTGAGCAATTTGCTGCACGAATACAAACAGCTGAGCGCCTCGATCAAGGGATGATACCATGGCTGCTAGCAGCTTTGACGACAGCTTGCGGTGCTGAAGCATCTGCTTTACTGTCGGCGTTTGAAGAAGCTTGGGCACAGGAAGCGGATGACGATGATAACGAACAGGTACTCTTGCATGAGGCAGCTTCCCGCGTTTTGCTGCTCTTTGCAGCTCACTTGGCGGCGTAGCAGACAGCAGCAAACGAGCAGCGCCTGGCGCACAGCTTTTGTCTGCTGCAAAATGCAGCAGCGGATCGCCCGCAAAAGGAAACGCATCCAGCTCATCCACTACAACGAGATCAAAGCCTTGATAAAACCGCATCAGCTGATGCGTAGTCGCAAGCGTAATATCTCCGCTTTCCCAGCGGTGCTCACTACCACCGTATAATGTTACGACTGACGCCTTAGGAAAAGCTTTCCGAATACGCGGGTCAAGCTCGATCACCACATCACGGCGCGGTGTGGCAATAAGCGCCTTCCCGCCGCGCAGCAGGACAGACTCCACAAGCGGAAAAATCATCTCCGTTTTGCCCGCTCCTGTTACAGCCCAAAGAAGAAACTCTCTCATCTGGCGCTGCTTGTCCAGCTTTGACAATGCCGCGTCTATCGGCGGCTCTTCCACAAACTGCAGCGCCTTGGCTGCTGCAGCTGTCTGCGCAGGGCTAAGCCCCCATTTATCAAGCCGCTGTTCATAAGTCAGCGGCCTCAACCCCTTACCAGAGCCGCGAACCGTCGTCTCTGCCCAATTCAACCCCGCGCGCTGCCCCGTAATAAGCAGCTCACATTCCCGGCTTCGCCCCATCCCAATGCACGCCATGCAATAGGCGCAGTGCCTCCCGCACGCTGCACATGCCGTGCGGTGCATTTGCGCCTCGCCGCTCCCACAGCGCAAACAGCTGCGCTCCCGCCTTCGGCGCCCTAAAGCGTCCAATCGCCCGCCACACACGGTGGCGATTGATCCGCTCAGGCGCACCTGCCCGAGCAGCGAAGCAAGCTGGAGCAATTCTCTCCAGCTTGACGTCGCACCGGGACAGCTTGCGCTAGACAACAGGGCGTGCGCCTCGCTTCGCAAAAGCGCACGTCCCTGCAGCATACCCGCGGCAAGCTTCGCTCCTACCGCGATCTCTCCCAGCTCTTCAGCGCTATAAACTCCCGCTTCCTCGCCACCCACACGCTTAGCGCTGCTAAGCTTTTCACCATTATTCGCAAGCACTGCTCCTCCTATTTCCCCAACCACAGCGCCCCTTACCTTCTCCCACCTCTCCACTAAACTAAAAAGCTTCTCTATCGCCAACGCTCCTTTCCGCTTCCCTCGACTACTCAAAAAGCGCCAACGACTCCCCAAACTAATCTTGCTATTTTCACCTGCTTGCTCTACTTCTCCACTGTATTTCCGATAATTTCTCTCCAGCTCGCTAGATTTCTGATTACTACTATTCAACCCGCCAGTTACTGCATCTCCACCCGCCCCATTAGCTTTTGCTTCCTCCGCACATGCCGTCAACAGCTCAATCGCCTCATGATCAGCATTTCGTCCTCCTTCATTTAAGCTTTTACTCGCACCGTTTCTGCCGCCGCTGCCACGTTTAATAGCCGCATCCCAAAGCTCCACTGCAATGCAGGCCTCCCCGAGCGGCAGCTCTTCTTTTAGAAGCCATCCCTCCTCTGCGATCTCGTAGTTCAAGAATCCCGCTTCACCAAACGCTCCATGCATCCAGAAGTATTTATCTACCATTGCCTTGATAGTCAGTCGAGCCTGCCAGCAGCCTTTCACTTTAACAACATACAATTGAGCCTTCATCTCTATTCGCTCCCTTGACACTTTATAGAACTGACTTCTTTATTCATCTGTGAAGTTAACTATGGCCTCTCCCTTCCCAGACAAAAGGAGAATGATGTTGGCAAGCACTGTAAACAAAAAAAAGCACACCCAACAACGCAATTGCGTTATTGAGTGTGCTTCACTCCGACTATTTCATTACCGTAGAGTATATACTAAAATGGCATTTTCGACAAATCTGTCGGATTTTGCAAATCAATTAGCACCGCATGATCGGAAAGCGACACAACTCCTTCTGCCTGGAGCAGCCATAGCAGCTGAGTTCCATCCACACCCTCTGTTTGAGAGCGCTTACCGTCTTCGCTTCCAGACAGCGGATTAGATCCATTAGAGTGAATCCTGACCTCATCGCCCTTTCTAGCTAATCGTTCAACAATAGCCAGTGTCTCCTCTGTAACCCCTTGATCTACGATCGTCAAACGAACGTTTTTTCCCATTCGCCGAGAGAAAGAAAACAGCGAACGTACATACCATTCCATATTGTTTTGCTGAACGTCAGCTACGAGCACATAATGCTTGCTGGATTGCTGGCGCCCTCGCCAAATTCGATACGCCAGATGCACCGACAATGCAGCCAAAGCATAACAGCCAATAACAAGAAGTAGAAGTTCAAACATGGCGGCCACCTCCTCTTTGTGACACTATATGCCATGAAGAGCCCACTGGTTCCGCAATCAAGGGACAAGGTGACAAAATGTGTGTTATGCCAAAAATATATCCTGCTTTATGATGATTATTAGTCATTTTCTGACAAAGAAACACCCTTGAGCAATTTCCAATACATGTTATCATTTTAATATGAAAGCATGCATATCTAACCGGTGCACGCATATAGAAAGGGAGAGTGGATTTTCACAATCAAAATAACTAGGGAAGCGATGAAGTATAATCTACAATTGGACACTTGGATTATATGGAGCTAGTAGTGTAACCGGCCCTCTTGGAACCCCACTACGTATCTAAGAGGAGAGTGAAAGATGCGTTATTTTAGGAAAAAAATCAGTTTAGCCCTGGCTCTGTTATTAATTTTTTCGTTGTCGCTTAGTTCCCTTGCCATGGCGGAAGGTGATAGCAATCAAGGTACAAATGCTGCGGCACTCGTAGATGAGAATAGCTGTCCACAGTATTCATCGGATCGCAAGGATGTCATTGCCACGCATTCCAACATCGTAGTCAATAATAACGGAACAGCTACCGCTACGTTCCAGACGTTAAAAGATTGTGTTAGAGTCAGCTTCTCCGGCTATGAAGGCCCTGCTGACTGGGCACCTGGACCCGGCGATACAACCATTCCATACAACAAGCAAACATTTTTTGAGGGACAGTCTATTATATATCCAAAAGCAGGTACTTACTCCGTTACGATTAACATTCCAAGATGCTTGCCTTATCAATTAGATATCTATAGCGGAGATTTAATTAAGACATTAGGTCCCGGCGCTCATGGTGACAAAATTTTAGCATGGAATCTAAAGCTTTCGAACAGCTGTACGGGCAGTATCATCATCAACAAATTTTTAAATAATGTCGAAGGGGCTCCTCATGTTGGCATTACCTTCGAGCTTTGGAAAGACGGTAAATTAGTCAAAAGCGGCGTTACCAATAGTAACGGTATTCTGCAATTCAACGAATTGCCTATCGGCACCTACACATTAAAAGAATTAACCTTAGATGGCTTTACCACCGATTTAGTGGCTACCCAGCAGATCGTAGTAACCACAGATAACTCTGTGCGAAAAGCAGTTATCAATACGGCTAAGCTCAAACTTGAAACGGCCTGCTCCGCCGACCCGAATAAAACAAGAGCTTGGAAAGTAACCAATGAGAGTAACATTGAGGTTTCTTATTCATGGGAAATTCCAAATTCCACTCAAACAGGAAATGGTGTAATACCTGGAAAAGGATCCGTAAGCTTTTCAACGAATACGGAGCTCGTCAACCCAACTGATCCACAAGCTGTACCTAATACGCTGAAGATCCATTGGGGCAAGGAGAAAGAGCTTTCACTTGTGAACGCAGGCGAAACCTGCTCTACGCCTACTCCAACACCGTCAGCGACACCTACTGCTACTCCAACTTCTACACCGGAGAGCACACCTACAACTACACCATCTTCTACACCTGAGAGCACTCCTACAACTACACCATCTTCTACACCTGAGAGCACTCCTACAACTACACCATCTCCTACACCTGAGAGCACACCTACAGCTACACCAACTGCTACACCTGAGAGCACGCCTACAGCTACACCAACTCCAACACCTGAGAGCACACCTAACAATACACCACCTTCCACACCTGTGAGCACGCCTAACAACACGCCTACTGCAACAACTACGGTAACGACAACACCTACATCGTCACCTGAAGCAACACCAATCGTCGAAATTGATGATGAAGATCCACCTGTTGGAGGAGTTACTGAAGGTGGAGAAGGCGAGCCGCCAATCGATCCTGTTGTTGCTGTAGATGAAGATCAAGTCCCGCTTGCTACTCTGCCAAAAACAGGCGAAAGCAGTCCGGTTCCTTACTATCTCATCGGGGCATTTGCCCTTTCAGCGGGATTCATTTCTCTTCGCAGACAAAAACAAAGAAAATAGTTAAGATTATAGGTTTTACCACTCACTCTTAGGCTGGTTTTATACAGCTTAGGAGTGTTTTTCTTTTACACAACCATTGCAAGGCAACCTTATATGCAAACAAAAAACCCCGCATCAACCGATACGGGGTTTTGCTCGATATGTAAGTAATGATCAAAAAGGCTACTACAGTGTAACCCATCCATATTTGATCGATTGGATAACAGCTTGCGTACGATCATCAACTTCCATCTTTTGCAAAATGCTGCTCACATGGTTTTTAACCGTTTTTTCGCTAATGAATAAAAACTCTCCAATGAGCTTATTGCTCTTGCCCTCTGCCATAAGCCTTAACACCTCTGCCTCACGGCGTGTTAATGGGCTTTCATCGCCAGCAACGAACTTAACTCCCGGTTCCTGAGCAGCTGCAGCACCTGAGACAATTCCCATCTCATCCAAATACGTCATACGGCGAAGCTGGTTAATGAGCTTGCCTGTCACTTTAGGATGGATATAGGCATGGCCTTGGACAACGGAACGAATGGCGTTAATTAGCGATTCTGCCTCCATATCCTTCAGAAGATAACCCGTAGCCCCTTTACGAAGGGTTTCGAATACATAGCTCTCATCGTCGTGGATAGATAAAATGATAACCTTAACATCAGGAAACATACTTTTTAATCGTTCAGTCGTCACGACACCGTTCTCTATAGGCATATTAATATCCATCAGGACAATCTCAGGTATGGTATGATTGCAAAACTCTAAAACTTGAATGCCGTCTCCGCATTCGCCGATAACTTCAAGGTCGTCTTCCATATTTAGAATCCGCTTAAGTCCTTCACGAAACAGCTGGTGGTCATCCGCAAGTAAAATTTTGATTGTATTCACATTGCTTGCAGCTCTTTGGATCATCATCATCTTACTCCTTTCTAGATTCGGCAGTAGTAGGTATATCTATTATAATTTTCGTCCCTCTACCGGGATTTGAGTCTATATCCATCCTTCCCTCTATTAGCTCAATGCGTTCTCTCATCCCTACCAATCCAAAATGTGCGTTTCGAGTAGCATCCTGCTCGATTAAATCGCTGTTAAATCCAACGCCGTTGTCTTGAATTACGAGTGAAATATGCTGTGGCTGATAGTTAATCTCGAGCATTACATGTGAAGCGCTCGCATGTTTTAGTGCATTGGTAARAGCTTCCTGAACTAAGCGGTATATCGCCGCTTCCATTGCAGAGGGCATCCGAGTTTCTTTACCTATAAGCTCGAATATGGTATGTATTTTTGTTTTCTCTTCAAAATCCTGTGTGAATTTACGAAGAGTCGGCACAAGTCCCAAATCATCCAACGCCATCGGGCGCAAATTAAATATAATTTTGCGAATTTCCTCAAGGCCGGAGCGCACTTGTCCTTTTAAATCTACTAATTCTTCCTGCACCATCACAAATTCCTGCTTGATTAGCATACGTTCTGCAATTTCTGTTCGAAGAACGATATTTGCGAGTGATTGCGCGGGACCATCATGGATTTCTCTGGCGATCCGTTTACGCTCTTCCTCTTGCGCCAAAATAATTTTCAATCCCAGCAGCTGCCTGGTTTTGGCAGACTCAAGAATACGAGTAACCTGATTAAGATCACCCGATAAATATTCAAGTACGACATTTATTTGCGAAGCAATCGTTTCAGCACGCTCGATGGAATTTTCTACATTCCGAACACGTTTTTGCAAATCATCTCGACGCGCTTTCAAGTAGGATTCCTTCTCGCGGTAGACCATCAAATCCAGCTGGATTTGTGTAGCCTTCTCATAGGCAGACTTAATGTCATCTTCCTTGTAGCGTACGAAATCCCGGCTCACTTCTGTCAGCCTTATACGCGCACGGCGATAGTCTTGCTCCAGCTGGTCAACCTTGTCAATTGTCTTCACCGTTTCTTGAAGGACAATTTCAAGCTCCTGCTCGAGTGATTCTAGCTCCGTGCGCGCGGATTCACATATTTCATAAATCTGGTATTTGCTGTCTTCCATCACTTCGATTGCGTTTTTAATGACTCGATT
Source organism: Paenibacillus sp. TAF43_2 (assembly GCF_052113545.1). Taxonomy (NCBI): domain Bacteria; kingdom Bacillati; phylum Bacillota; class Bacilli; order Caryophanales; family Paenibacillaceae; genus Paenibacillus; species Paenibacillus sp. TAF43_2. Next base: position 19,754 of record NZ_JBFRDK010000018.1, on the reverse strand, counting down.
TATATCGACTGTAAGGTGGTCCACTGTAGATCGGCAACCTTTCTATATTAAAGGTTAATCTACTCTATCATACCACAGATTGGATATATTTCGTCCATCGTTAATCGATGGTAATCTTTTTCGCTTTCCCGTCATACCCGACCTTTAGGCCTAGTTTCTCTGAAAATAAACGGACCGGAATGAGCGTCCGATTGTTACGAACGATAGGCGTAATATCTGACGATTGGAGTGCGCCATTTAAAATAAGATCCTTTTTTCCGAGTGTCATTTCCATCAGCTTATTGCCGCGAAGAACGGTAACTTGTCCCGTTTTTCCGTCAAATAACAGCTTCGCTCCCATGGCATCGGATACAAACCGGACAGGTACAAATGTCGTTCCATTCAAAACGATGGGTGCTGAATCAAGCGTAATCGCTTTTCCATTAACCGTCGCAGCAGATTTGCCTACAGTCATTACGACCTTAGTTTGTGAATCAACCGTTACGGAAGGCGGATATTGCAGCTTCATATTATCTAGTCCAATAGAACCTGTTGCAGAACGCTCATCCTGCCCTTCGGCGATCGTCACAACGTAAATTCTTTTTAGTTTAACAGGGAATTTCATCCCTGCAGAGGATAAATTCATCTTCACATTCTTCCAGCCGCTCCAATCAAGCTGTTTGGCAAGGTCGATAAGATGTGCTTTGCCATCTGCATCAATGAACTCTGCGCGCACCCAGTTCAGGCTGTTATCGCCATAAAGATCTACAGTCATGGAAGTAGGTGAACCTTCAATCGCGCGACCGTTTGTATTAAATACTACATACGATGCTTTAGTTCCAGTGCCGTTTGTGAAATCATAATCCAGCTTTAATGCTTTCGAAGAAGCTTGTCCTTGGAAATCGGATACCAAGCTTACGCTTCCTGTCGTTGTCGCAGGCGTGACCTGTGATGTAATGGGATAGGTCGATTTTTCAAAATCCTCAAAGGTGCTCACTGCTTCCCCTTGTGTGAATGGAATCATTGTCGGAAAACCATCATAACGAGCAATGGCATACCCGGTGCTTGTACCTGCGTTAACCGACTGCACAGTTAGGTTATCGCCGTTTCTAGATGCGGTAAATCCAACAAACTCCCACTTCACGGAGTCAGCGCTAAGCTTATATGAATTACCGTTTTTCAGCTTTACAGTAAGCGGAACAGAAATCGTTGCTCCTTTTGCCAGCACACCTGCACTCGTATCAATGGAGAGCGATGCAATTTGATCCTGTCCAATCACTTCAATTTCTTGTTTGGTAGAGATCGCTCCTGATTTCACAGTGAGATTCGTTTTACCCGCCTTTGTGGCAGTGAATTCATTGCCTTTGAACGTGCCAATAGCGTTCTCGGTACTCCATACGGCAGATGAATTGTCTACTTCAAACGGGTTATAGTACGTGTCATAGCCTTTTAATGAATACGACGATTTTTGACCGATAAACATAACATTAGCGCCGCTCACAGAAATGCCTTTCAACGAACCTGCTGGAGCAGTTGTGAATACGCCTATGCCGTTTGCAACACTTCTTTGGGTGGTGCCGTATTGCGTAGGATGCGACAGCTTCAAATCATTTGTTCCCAGTGGACGCTCGATCATCGTTGTAGAACCGCCGCCATCCAGATTGACGCCTTTATATACGCCTAGCTGCAGCATAATTTGCTGAAGCTCCTTCAAGTTTACACCCGTATTCCCGCCGCTGCGCTCACTCGTGATGAGATATACTTTAGTGCCATCCTGTGAATAGCCAACCGCTGAACGAGATGTATAGGAAGAGCCGCTTACGCCTGTAATATCGCGTGAGAATGGAGCTACTGCACCCGCATTGACTAACAATGTATGACCGCCAGCCATCATTTCAAAAGAGTTCGGATCAACCTTCGCTCCCGTCGTTTGCGAAACGAGCGCATAATCCGCATTGATCGTTTGCCCAACCTGTAAATGCTCCTTCACATAATTAGCAGCAAGGCCATGCGACCGGAGTATGTATCCATCAGCAGGTGCTTGACCTGCGATTGCTTTATCGATTGAAATCTCCTCAATTACGCCATTGCGAACTAATACTTCGGTAGGCGTGGAGCCTGAGTTTTTCGGGCGTTCTGTACCGCCCCAAGCACTTGTATAAATATACATCATATTGACATGGCTATAATTAGAGCCCGTTGTCTCCGGAATATAAGCAGATTGGTTAAGCCCTTCCAGCGGGAAGGTAGAGCCGTCTGCTGCCGTTACCTGGCCATTGAAGCTATAGTTGTCAATCATAGGTTTGCGGTCCTTAGAAACCGAGAATGCATACATCCCCTTCAGCTTCGCAGGACTCGACATAAACATGCCGCTTGCGATTTGCCCGCCAAGCGGGGCGCCCTCATTGCCCATTACGAATACGTCTGCATTAATGCCAGCTACGGCTCCGTTTTCTTTTGTCATATTAAGTATTGTATTTAATTGACCTATGCTATTATTTTTTCCACTCATCGCATTTATGGATACGTAGGGATTTGTAAGATCGATTTCAATGACATGCACATCGGTTTGCACCTTGGAGCTGCCGCGCGTCGTTTGGAATACATAGTCAAGGCGCTTAGCGCCTGCTGTTATAAATGATTGCTGCGACAGCTTAAGCGTAGGGTCGGCAGCAGCCTCTGCTGATTGAATGACTGCCGTCTGCCAGCTGCTAGGCAAGATTGAAGCTAAAGGCTGTACTAGCAGTGCTCCACCTAATACGACAATTATAACCCGTTTTCCTAAGCCTTCTGACTGCCGATCTATGATTTTTTGAAACTTACTCATTAGATTTACAACTCTCCCATCCATTAATCTATTAGTTATAGACTACAAGAGTAGTAGAAAAGTTACGCATGATAGAAGACTGCTATCGCTTTCTATAGGGTGATAGATATCAGCTATGTACATCGTGGAAATGAATGACATAAAAAGAGCAGCTCGCCGTTTGGGCGAGCTGCTCTGCTTTGGTTCATTTATTATGACGAAAGGAATTTCACCTTCTGCAGTAAACGAAGAAGCATAACCGTTCCTTCTGCGCGAGTTGCATTGGTTTGCGGGCTCAATGTTGTTGCTGTTTTACCGCTAATCACACCAATGTACACTGATTTCGCCATGTCTGTCTGCGCCCAAGCGCCAACCTTGCCTCGATCCGTATACTTCTTGAGATAAGATGCGGCCGATTCTGGCAGCTGCACCGTTAGACCAGCCACCTTCGCTGCTCTAATCATCATAACGGCCATTTCCTGACGTGTAATCGGGTTGTTTGGCTTGAAGGTGCCGTCCGTATTGCCAGCGACGATACCAGCCGCTGAGGCGGCTCCAATATACGCCCCCATCGCTGTGTTTGCATTTACATCCTTGAACTTAGCTGCTGCACTCCTGTCGCTGCTGAGGCCAAGCCCTTTAGCGATATAGGTCGCAAACTCACCGCGTGTAATTGCCTTCTCTGGTTCAAACTTCGTTGCCGAGCGCCCTTCCACGATAAATTTGCGCGACATGATATGGATAGCAGAAGCTGCCCAATGCTTCGATAGATCGGAGAAGCTGGATGAATTGCTAACAAGCGCATAAGCGCTGTTTCCTTTTCTTTTAAAAGTTGCTGTCGTCTTCCCGCCGCTTGTCGTAAGCTCGGTCGGAACATAGGAGAGCCCTCCGGTTGTTGGATCGAACCATACTACGGCAGTGTTTTTAAAATCTGCATTTTGATACGTCTGGATTGTTCTTGAAACATAACCGTTAAAATCATTGAATGGCTTTTGAATCGACCCACTCACAGCATTAATATCAAAATGATAAGGACCTGCAAGCAAGCTCGTATTTGAGCTATTAATTTTTGTACTGATACTACCAGTTAGCGTTGATAACCCTTGGTCAATCCGAATGATTAATTGACCAGTCGCGCTATTACCGTTTAGTAACGTATTGATTTTCATATAATCTGCTGCATTTAATTGCAGCTCATACGTAACATCTCCATATTGAACAGCAAATATCGAGTTCGAATTCAAGCGATACGCAGCGTCAAGCGCATTGATTGGAACAGCTACAATAGCAGCTCTCTCTGATGCTGGCACTTTAAAGGCTACACGCGGACTTGTTAAGCCAGCAGAGCGTGCCGTCTGGAAAGCTGTAAGGAGCTTTTCATTCGATAAGGTATATCGGTTGGCTTGAACACCAGCAGGCGATACGTCGAACATTGTCGTTGCTGCCGTTGTTTTCAAGCCGATGCCGCCGCCATCAGACGTTTCAAAGTCACCTGATAACCCATCAAGTATCGTCGTTTGGTTCGCAGCGTTTATGTTCGTAAAGCTATTGATCGTTGAACCGCTGTTTGTTCGAAGTCCTGACGCAGTTGAATAGTAAGTTACTGAAACCGTCTCTCCTATGGCAAAAGGAGAGGTTAACGTTAGTATAACGGACGATCCGCTAACATCTACCCTTGATATCGATTTAACAGAATTACTTGCGTTAACAGCAAACTGAACGGTAGACGGCACGTAGCTTGGATTTAATGATTCTGCAAAATTAATCGTAAGCGTAGAGCCTTTTGCAATGACGCCATAAATGTTGCCATTTTGCCCTCCGCTGCCTCCACCACCTGTGGTTACATTGTTAAACGAAGGTGCTGCATTGCCGGCAAGATCTGTTATTAACGTTACGGATGCCAAATAGGAAACTGCCGTAATCTGGCTCCCTGTTACAGCTGATGAAAGAGTCAATAAAACTGAACTTCCAGAAATCCGAACCTGAATAACAGAGCGTGCAATATTATCTACCAAAACATAAAATTGCCCCACTGATGGAACGCTTTGTGGATTTAAACTTTTATTATAGCTCAGCGTAACGATATTACTGCTCACGCTAATGGACTGAAGATTAGGCGTACCTGTGTCTGGCGTACTATAGAGGCTGTAGTTATTAAACGCTGCCAAATAATTGCCTACCGTATCACGGATGGGATACGTGCCCGGAGCATAGGTCACATAGACGTTCTGGTAATTTTGTATCGAGCCATTAATCGTTAACAAAATATTGCCGCCTGTGCTTGAGATCGAGGTTGTACTGTAATTCACTCCGCCTGCGTTAACTGTAAATTGCAAATAGGCGTAGCTGTTCACAGTCGCTATATCCTTGTTAAAAGATAAAGTAATCGCTGTACCCGAAGCATTCCCGCTTACAATGGTTGGTGCAGAAACATCCTTAGCACCTGATACGTCCTGATTTGCAATACTTATTGCTTCATTTCCTGAAGTATCTTGAATTGGGCTAACTGCTGCTTTGGAATAAGAGAGCTTCACCACTTGTCCCGCTACAATAGGGCTAGCTAACGTTAGAATGACTGTTTCTCCGCGAACTTGAACACCGACAACAGAACGAGGCGCCCCATTAACTGTCGCATAAAAACTTCCTGTAGAAGGTACCGCGTGCACATTCAGATCTTCATTATAGGTCATTGTAATCGTTGATCCGCTCCACTCGAGCTTGCTTAATGTAGGAGCTGTCGTATCAGAACCAAATGATTGAAAAGTCCATTGATATTCATTTAATATTCCAGCAAAACTATTGCCAGCCAAATCGGTTACTGCACTCGCATCAATCGTTACATAATAAGAAGTTTTTGCAGTAAAAGGCTGTGTTGGCGCTATGACTAACATATTATTATTGTTGCCATCTACATAATAGTTTGCTGGGATCGGCTGCAGTGATTTGTCCCCAATTGGGTTAAATAGGATCGAACCCGTTGCCCCTTTTTTTATCGGTTCGCTAAACGTCGCTGTAAAGGCTTGATTTAGCCCTACTGAAACCGCATTGTTAAGCGGGTTCAATAAAGAAAGCGTTGGTCTTACCGTGTCTTGAGAAACCGTAAAAGACCAATACGTCGATGAGGATATTCCGGCAAAATGATTACCTGCTGCATCACGAATAGCGCGATTGCCAATCGTTATATAGTATTTCGTATTGTTTACGAAAGCCTTCTCAGACTCTCCGTTTATCGCTTTATTGGGGTCTATCGTTATTTGATAGGTACCGCCGCCAGTCACGCGTTCCGAAGTAATAGGAATGGAACGAAATAATGATCCTGTTGCAGACTCTCTTATTTCAATGACTCCGCTGCTTGGGAAGACCGGTTCATTAAAATTAATTTTGAGTACAGAATTTAAGCTGGTGATGGATCCATTCGCTACCGGCAATAATTCTGTTGCAAGAGGCGGAGTGGTTTCATAGCCTGGGTCTGTACTAAAATTCCAAACGGATGCTCCAGCAATACCGTGATACCATTGAGATCCATTCGGATCTGTCTGGGTAAAGGCTCCAGCATCAATTAATACATAATAAGCTGTATTCGGTTCAAAGTTAGAGCTTGGCGTTATTTTTACTTGATTTTTGGTTACTGTAATTCTCGAAGAAAGAGCACTAAAACGCTCAAAAGTAGTATTATTGCTAATTCTGCGTATTTCAATATATTTGTCCGCACGTGCTTGTATAGCTTTATCAAAAGTGATAAACAGCTCTGAGTTTACTGGTACGGAAGTAGCATTATCTGCCGGAACAAATGGTGCAGCTACGTTCACCGGTGCTGCATCCGTTGTAAAAACCCATGATGTGCCGTAATATAGGTTCCCCGCCGCATCTTGAAATGCAGTATCTGGAATTGTAACGGTGTATGTTGTATTAGGCTGCAGCGCTGCAGGAGGTTGAATGACGATTAGGTTCGTCCCGCTGCCTCTTACCGCATTGGATGTAACAGCAATAGTACGGCTGTCCTCAACCGAGCTAATTTGAATGTTGCCACTTGCAACATAAACAGGCTCATTAAATGAAATGGTAATCGGTGTAGTCACCGCAATTGGAGCGACAGTTGGCGCCAAGCCCGTATGAGAAGGCCTGGTTACATCAACTTCAGCAACGGTACGAAAATTCCAGCTGCTGGCACTTTTTATACCGGCATAACCAACACCATTGGATTGATTAACAAAAGCACCGGCATCTACCAATATGTAATAATTCGTGTTTAAAGCAAAATGATTAGACGGATCTATTGTCACKACACGTTGTGATGAATCAATAGTAATTCGATTAGACGATAGAGGTATACTCTCTACCAAATTGCTTGTTGCATAGTCATAAATATTAATAGACGTTGAACTAGAGCCTTTGCTTACATTTTCATCAAAGGTCATCTTTAAATCAGCGGAGATCGATACGTTAATTAGATCGTCGGCTGGGCTCAAACTAAGTACGACGGGACCGGAAGCCGCTGCCGCCGCTTGCTGCGGAGCCGATGACCAGCCTGCCAAGCTTAATTGGAGCAACAGCATAACAGCGATAAACGAAGATAGCTTGCTCGTTCGATTCATTTCAATTCACTCCTCAAAAAATTACACTCGTACCTTATTTGTCGGTTTCTAAGCATGAAAAATTTAGGTTAAACTACTTTTTTGTACCGAATGAATAACAAAAAAGCCGTCCATGAAGTAGTCATACTACTTTGTGGACAGCTTTTTCAGCCTATAAAGGCTCTTATATTGTATATCGAATCTTAAACTCCGCTTTGAACGCCAGCGTCTGCTTTAAGCTTCTCCGCTTTGTCAACGCGTTCCCAAGGAAGATCAACGTCTGTACGGCCGAAGTGACCGTATGCAGCTGTTTGTCTGTAAATTGGGCGACGTAGATCAAGCATTTTGATAATGCCTGCAGGACGAAGGTCAAAGTTGCTAGTGATGATATCAACAAGTTTATCTTCACCAATTTTGCCTGTTCCATACGTATCTACGTTAATTGATACCGGTTGAGCAACACCAATTGCGTAAGCCAGTTGGATTTCGCATTTGTCTGCAAGTCCTGCAGCTACGATGTTCTTAGCTACATAACGGGCAGCATAAGCTGCTGACCGGTCAACTTTTGTAGGATCCTTGCCGGAGAATGCGCCGCCGCCATGACGAGCGTAGCCGCCATACGTGTCAACGATAATTTTACGGCCAGTTAGACCAGCGTCACCTTGAGGTCCGCCAATTACGAAGCGGCCAGTTGGGTTAATGAAGTATTTTGTATCAGCATCAAGCCATTCCACTGGAACCACCGGCTTAATAACATGCTCAAGAATATCTTTTTGGATTTGCTCAAGCGTGATTTCTTCCGCATGTTGTGTAGAAACGACAATAGTATCTACGCGAACGGGTTTACCATCTGCATATTCAATTGTAACTTGCGTTTTACCATCTGGACGAAGGTAAGCAAGCGTCTCGTTTTTACGTACTTCCGACAAGCGGCGAGCGATACGGTGAGATAGCGCAATTGGAAGCGGCATAAGCTCAGGTGTTTCGTTTGTAGCAAAACCAAACATTAGACCTTGGTCGCCTGCACCGATATCTTCGTTTTCTTGCTTCATATCTTTACCATCACGAGTTTCAAGCGCAGCGTTAACGCCTTGCGCAATGTCAGCGGACTGCTCATTGAGCGAAGTCAATACTGCACATGTGCTGGAGTCAAAGCCGTATTTGGCACGAGTATAACCGATTTCTTTAATCGTACGGCGTGCAATTGAAGAAATATCAATAAAATCAGCACGGCTGCTAATTTCACCAATAACAAGTACAAGGCCTGTCGCTACAGAAACCTCACAAGCAACACGCGCGTATGGATCTGCTTCTAGAAATGCATCTAAGACAGCATCGGATATTTGATCACAAATCTTATCCGGATGGCCTTCAGTAACTGATTCTGATGTAAACAAATGGCGTCCTTTAACCGACATCCGTATCAACCTCCTACAACCTTAATATTAATAAGTGCGGACATTCTACACAAAAAATGAACCTTTTCCCGTAGGAAAAGGTTGTTTTACAACTCTTCTAAAACAGTATGATACCGAAAATGTCGCTTTGTGTCAATGGACGCCGGAATTTCCAATAATTATTGATAACCGCCAAGCACTGATTCTGCTTGAGCTATCAGCCTTTTGGTAATCTCTCCGCCCACTGAACCAGCTTGCCTCGTAGATAATGCTGACCAGTGTACGCTGTGGCCTCCGGTTCCAGAGGATGCCCCTAGTTCGCCAGCAAACTCAGTGTCCGCTCCTTCGCTTGCATAACCGCCTGAGGTTAAACCAAATTCTGCAGCAATTTCATATTTCAGTTGATTTAATGCTGCTTTACTTGTTGGTACTACTACTTTATTCGAACGACTCATAAATGGCACCTCCAAAGAATATAGGAACACAATTGTATTGTGCATCCTTTCATCTTCTTTGAAGCGTATAATCTATTGTCATTTCGGGTAAAATGTTGAACATCCATCCATATTATTGCAAGCTGTATTTCCCTTTAACCAATACCGTCAAGCCGTTCTTTTGATTAGGATCTGGCAATATGCCGCGGCCCTCACGTGGGAAAAGCAATAAATGGTTGGTTGGAACAGCTTTCCCTTTAGTTAAATCCGTACCGCCAGTTAGGTCAGCTATACCGCTTGCGTCAGAGCTGTAAGCAATTGCCTTGCCTACACGTACAATGACCTCTGTGCCTTGGCCAGCCATTAGCGTCTTGCCAGCTGGCACTGTGACAACTTCTAGCGCGGTGTCCGCGACAGGCGTCGTCGTACCGCCTCCAGGAGTGCCTCCGCTTAGCTTGGCGAGTTGTTCATCCACATAGCTTTTAGTGACAACAGGGTCTTCTACAGAGCCCGGAGTCAGCGCATTTGATTCCGCTTCAAGCGGTGATGCAAAGTTTACGCCGACCCACACACCTGCTCCTACTAAAACAACTGCAACTAAACCGCGTATTACCTTTTTCTTCACTTTTGGAAGTCTCCTCTCTATCTCTCATCTCCTATAAAGATACTAGATTTAAGTAGGAGAAACCAGTTTTTTTATAAGTTTAGTGCTTTCCGTCTAGCCAGTTAATTGATGATGAGAATGAAATAGGCATTGTTGCTAATTTTTTTCTATTGCCGTTAAAAGTCTCATAGATATTCAATTGATAGTTCTCCCAAAGCAATGTGTCTCCCATTTCTTTATCAGGATCACTGTAATTCGCTCCAACTTTCCACTTCACGCTTTTTTCAGCTTTTCCTTCAAGATCTATCACTTGTGAAATAAGAACTTGTTTTGTTTCCTCATGCTCAATTTCAAATACCAATTGTGATTGTGTGTATCCATCAAAATTAACATCCTTTTGAACATTACCTCCAACCTTGATATCCATTCTCGTACCGTTCATCCATACATTAAAGAAATTCAAATCCACGGTATACGGTCCAACCTTCAACCCCGTAAAGCTGCTACTAGTTGACTTCTCTTCTGGCAAAGTAAATTGTGCAGCTCTCAAGAATCCTTTTGCGGTTGCAGTACCTTGCAATAAACCATTATCGTCAAATGCTTCACCCATCAAAAGTTGAATACCTGAGCGATCTACATTTTGCGGTAATTCTGTCCATACGATGAGCTGATCTTTACTTTCTGATTTAATCGTGTTTGTTGCTTTCGTGAATTTGGCCTCATAAAGATTGCCATCTGTTGTTTTAAAGTATCCTGCTAGCAACGGAAGCGATCCAATTCTTTTTTGTTTATTTGTCAACTCAACGAATACGGCGAACATATCCGCTTTGTCTCCACTATATGTTTTAACATCAGTAACAAGAGCATTATACGGAGCCCCATTATTTTGCTGAACAAATACAGAACCTAAATCTACTTGCATAACGGGTACGATCGTTGATTTTGTAAGCTCTCCAATTTCCGTAACCGTTTCTCCCGTTTTCTGTGATAGTTTCAGTTTAAACTTCTTCCATGAATAGTTGTAGGGAATCGATCCAACATAACTAATCGTTGTCGATGCGCCTGGGGCTAGTCCAATGTCGCCGACTTTCTTAATCGCTTTGCCATTCAGCTTAATATTGTCATCAACAAGGAGCAAACCTGATAATTCAGGTAATGGTAAATACACAGATCCATTGTTTCTCACAATTAAATCAGCAATGACATTGTCATCATTGTTCCAAGGAAATCTCTGTACGGCATTTAATTCTACTTCATATGTACCATCATCATTCGTAAATGTTGTTTTGGTCGAAGTAGACGTTGTTGTAGTTACTTTGAATGGAATATCAAACACGACAACTGGTATTTCAACTTTATTAGTTTCAACGCCAACATTATTAGTAACAATAAGTTTCCAGCCAGTTGTCGCAACAGACAAAGGGATGGATCCCGTCAACTGAACTGCATTAAGTACGGATGGTTCTAATGTCAGTGTTTCATCTGTTTTATTTCTTAAAGCCAGCTTATATAAGCCTTTAGGCGTTTGGGCATAATAGTTATATTGCGGTAATGGTACACCGAATTTCCCTGTATTTCTTGCTACATAAGTCAAATTAACATTATAGTTTTTTGCAGACTTTGTTATATTAATTTGATCAATGCGCAAGTTGACTAAAGAGTTATTAACTAGCACACCCTGATAGCCACCCGCTTTAACAAAGTTAGAGTATCCTTTTGGAAAAGTATACTGCCCAATCGTTTTTTCATATCYAGAAACGCTAAAATCAAATTTTATAATATTTACAACGAGTTGATCCAATGTAACTTTTGATCCAACTTCACTATAGTAAGTTAAAGTTGTTGTTGTTTTGGGCAAAGCCTTCTTTTTTTTGTCGGCTTCAAGTAAAGTCAACGTATATTTTGTTCCTCCCGTTGTCTTTAATCGGGCCCAATAATCGACCAAGTTAATTGCGCTGCTGTCGCCATTATAAATGGTAAAAGTAAAGCTAGCAGTTGCACCGGTTGCACTTGGAATTAAATTCGCATCTGTTAATTGAATATATGATGACTTTGTAATACTTACCTTCTTAAAAACATTGGAAGCCGTTGCTGCCTCAACTGGCTTTGATACAGGTACTGCGCTTGCCAGTACCACTAATGCAAGAAAGAACGATAGTATCATAGACATTCTTTTAAAACTCTTCTGCATTTTCATTTCACTCCGTATCTTTTGGTATACATATCTAGACGCAAACATTTACCAATAAGTTTCGCTTAAATATAAATTCCTTCATATTCTCCTTTCGTAAGTAAAATGAATATACCTAATTAAAATATAACCTTTTAATATGAACGATGTATGAACAAAAAAAAGGCTGAGAGACGAGCTCTCAGCCTTCTTTCATCATGCGAACATGATTACTATTTTCTTTTAATTACGATTACAGCAGCTTCATTGAAATCTCCGTCATATTTGCTACCAGTAGTAGCAACAGTCACGCTAGAAGCTGTTGATGTCGAGCTGCCAATTGTACCCTTTTGATCCTTAACATCTGTGTAGGTACCTGTGTAGACAGTACCATCTGTAGATATTACGTATACAACAGTGTTAGGAGTAAGGATGTAGTTACCATTGTCGCTTCCAAATGTGTTGTCATTTTGGCTGTTAGCAATAGTAATTGTTTCAAGTGCAGTTCCTACAACAGTTGCAGTGTCATATAGTTTGCTTGTGTTTTCAAGATCAACCAATTTAACGATTTTGTTTTTAAGAGCGCCATTAATGTTATTGTCATTCAGGTTATTGAACGCTGCGCCAATTACTTCAGTTGTAACATTTTGATTATTTACGTTCAATGTAACAGTGTACGTAGAAGTAGTAGCAGAAGATTGTTTGTCAGCTGATACGAACAAGCCGTAGATTGCTGGACCTGCTTCTGCATTTGCATCTGTATCAGTTTTCAAAATGATGTAGTTAGCAGTTGCACCGCTAGCATTTACATAAACTTTATCAGCTCTTGTAACTTGTGCAAGTGTGCCAACAACCAATTTACGATCAGCAAGATCAGTTGCACCAAGCTTAGTAGCATCGATTACAACAGTGTTTGCATTGATGATGTATTTTGTTGGATTCGCAGCACTAGGAGTATCAAGTACGATTTCAGTAGCAGACACTTTAGATACATTGTAACCAGCATCTTTTACATTTGTTTTAGCAGTAACGTCAGTAAGCTTGGAATCATTGAATACCAACTCAACCAATTGATCCTGAACTGCTTGGAATTTTGCAAGAAGAGCAAAATCAGTGTACTTCACTTCGTTTTTGTTAGCTTTCACGTCGAAGTAAGTTACTTTTGTTTTTTGGATAAATTCTTCATTCTCAAGTTGTTGAGCTGGTTTAGCTTCAAGAACCACTACGAATGGTTTGTTAACCGCTGCTTCTGGAGCAGTCGCTTTAACGATTTTGCCATCTGCATTAAGTAGAAGAGTAAACTCTTTACCAACGTTTGTAGCGATCAATGTAGCAATATCACCATTTACAGCATTAGCTGTTTTTTCATACACTTTACCAGCAACAGTGTATTTAGCAGTACCATTTGAAGAACCTACAAATTCAAGTTTGCCTGTAGCCGTGTTGCGAACTACAACAACTTTGATAGCAACGTTACCGGATTTGGAAACAACGCTGATTACATCGTCTTTTTTCAGGTCAGTAACTTTAGCTACTTTACCGTCAATAGTTACAGATGTGGAATCATTGATGAATGCGCTAGTTTGGTTCGTGTTAACACGAGCATCACGGTAAGCAGTTTTCTCTTCAACCGAAGTTACAAGAGCATCTTTGATTGACCATTTTTCAGCAGTTGCAACACGAACTTGATCGTTAACCAAGTACAATGTTACAGTGTCGCCTGTGCTTGCAGTTGAAAGTGCTGTTTCTTGACCGTTTACGAAGTAAACTGTGCTAGCAACAGTAGCTTTCGTTTTAACATCTGAACCTACTTTGATTTTTACGGAACCAGCAACTTGGTCAGCTTCCAAAGTACCAGTCAAAGTAGCAGCAGTGTCTTGTGCATCAGTGATTGCAACAATTTTACCGTCTTTGTTTTTAACAACTGTTACGTTGTGACCAAGCAAATCAACTAGTGATTTACCGCCAGTAACGATAAAGTTAGAAGCTGTAGCGATAGTATCAGTTTTCAACTCGTCGTTGCCTGCAGTGTTTTTCTGAGTCCAGCGAAGTTTAACTTTGCCGTCAACAACAGAAGCTGCAAGAAGCTCAGCTGAAGATGTGTTACCAAGTTTCGAAATCAATGCGCTGTTCGAAAGTACTTCGTTACCATCAACATTGTACGAAACTAGTTTAGCGTTAAGAGTGTTAGAAGTCATTTGTGCTACAACGCCACGAACTGCTTTAGCGCCAACGTTAAGATCAACGTTGTTGAACAAGCCAATGTCTTCTGCTTTCAAAAGGTAGTTATAAGGCCATACGCCTGATAGTTTTTTCTCTTGGTAACCAAGGGAACGAACCAATACGGCAACAACTTCTTCAAACTTAACTGCATCACTTGGACGGAAGTTCTTAGTACCAGCGTCACCCAAGATGAAACCTTTAGTTGCAGCTGCGTTGATGTAGCCTGTGTACCAAACGTTCGCTTTAACATCTTTGAACGTAGGTTTAACATTTTGCATCAATTTAGCTGCACCTTCGTTACCGGAACCGATAACGATTACTTTCGCAAGTTCAGCGCGAGTAATTGTGTTGTCTGGTTTGAATGTACCATCTTCATAACCTGCAATGATTCCTAGTGCAGTTAGTTCTTCAACTGCTGATTGTACCGGTTTGCCAACAACATCAGATGGTGTTGCAGCAAAAGCTGGAACGGAAATTGGTAGTACTAGCGCTGTAGCTAGCACAAATGCTGCTATTTTTTTCTTCATAACCTTTATTTCTCCTCCTCTAAATACGTGCGGTTGTTGAGAGTTTTGTTTAAATAGTGAATTGCTCTTTTCCCTCATAGCCGATTCACCCCCTTTCCAGAGTTGAGCACAGATTTGATATAAATGATGTCTACAATCATGATAAACCCATTTGTAAAATCATGTCGTAGAAACTTGTAAAAAATGCGAGAACATTGCTAGAGTCACGGCACCACTTTAACATTATACAATGGGCAGGTCGTACCGTAAAGAGGAAGTTGAGAATTCATTCCAATTTGTTTCCAGCATGAGTAGGTCTCGCGCATCAAATCATGTGTTTGTTACAACGTCATGTATTTAAACGCACGTGACAATGAAAAGTTGCGATGTTCTTAAAAAAACTTTAAAAGTTTTTTCTTTTTTCGTTTTTTCTTAATTATGTACATCTAACTGTAATCTACTCCCTGCTTTGTTAGTATAGCTTGTTTTCATAGAGCTCGTCGATGCTAAACATTTTCCATGGATAAAGTTTCTCTCTCGAGGCAAATGCTTTAATGCCGTAAAAAAACTGGCCGCAGAAAAAATCCTGCGACCAGATTTTTCTAACTTATACTTTTAACCGATCTTAGGAAGCTTACCTAAATCCGCCAAAATTCGAGCTACGATAATCGCAGCATCAGAGCGCAACAAATTCGAACGCGGTTCAAACACTGAACCACCTTTTGGATTGCTTGGATCTACAGGAGATCCGAGAATATATTTTTTCTTTGCAATAGCAAGCACAGAACTTTTCGCATAGAAATTGACGTTGCCAGCATCTTTAAATGTTTTCTCAAGATCTTTATCGATCTTCGAGGAATCAGTAGCTAGTTTCATGTCCAGTGCTCTTGCAATAATAACAGATGCCTCTTCCCTAGTCAGAGCAGCGCTCGGCTGGAACGTACGTGGACCCGTGCCTCGTATGATACCTTCTCTCGCTGCTGTCTCTACATATCTATAATCCCATAATGCATCTGGATTAACGATAGCCGGTACATCATCAAAATGCGGCTTGCTAAGCTCATAGTTTAGCGGAATATCTAGCGCCTTAACCATCATTCTTGCAAATTCACCCCGAGAAATATAAATATTGGAACCAAAATCATCAAAACCTGCTGCATTCATAATTCCTTTGGCGTAAATCGCTTCAAGGAAGTTTCTAGCATACGGATGAGACGTCATATCTGTATAGGAATAAACCATTTTACCAACTACATAATAACCAAATTTACTGAACGGAACCGTAATTGTGTTTTTCTTCACATCTACTTTACCGCCAATATTTTCCCAATACTTTGCTTTAACATCGTAACGATAAACGGTGATAATCGTTCCAATGCTGTCCTTCATGTTCGGATCAAATCCTAGGGTCAAGGTTCCCGTCTTAGATGTTACCAACTCGCGATTGTCAGGGCGATCATCATAAGTAGGAATCTTTGTTCCGCCCGTGCCTTTAGCGTTCGGGAATTGATAAGGGTCTACACCCATTTTCAAAGGATCGTATGCACCCGTAGCAGGATCATCTGCCAAACCTGCATCAATCCAGTAAACAGGGCTTGCCTTTGTAAACCTTGTCGGGTAAGACAATCTGAATCTTGTCCCGAAGCTTTCCATAATAATATTAAAATTCGGCGGCCACGCTTCTAATTCACGGCGATCAACAACCCCATCCTCAGGATTGGCAATTGCAAACAATAAATTATGACCACTAAATACTTGGTTCTTTAGATTTGCAGGCACGTTAAAATCTGTACGGATCAACGTTGTACCTTTTTCGAATTTTAACGAAAGCGCTCCATCAAAAATTTTGTGACTGCTATCCATTGGCTCCATGAATTGAGCGCCCGGAATATTCGTTGGAGCATACGTTATCTCAATGCTGCTTTGCACCTTATCATTTGCACTTGAAATAATAAAGTCAATTTTGTTTTTACCGACTTTTAGCTTATTTACATAGACACGATAGGTGTTTTTATAAAGCTCTTCAATAGTTGCTGGATTATTGTCCGAATCATAATCAATTTTCTCAGCAACTTGCTTGTTGATGGTCACCGTGCTTGCACCTGGAGCATCAATAATAACCTCAATGAAATTTTGGTTCACGATCGCTTTGTTTGGCAAAATCGGACGCAAAATCGTATAAGGAAGCGAGGTTGGATCCACTTCAAGTCGATAAGAAGCTTTAGGACCAGTCTCTCCATTGTTGTATGCAGTGAAAGTATACACACTCGAACTGCCGTCAGGATTTAGAGCCTGCGAGTTTAATACAAACGAGAACGTCTTGGTGTCTATATCATAACGTACAGCTAGGTTAGCAATATTATTGGTAGTACTCTCATTAACTTTACCTAGAACTGTTGCGCCCTTCATAATGACTAACTCATTGCTCAAATTCCAACGAATTGGCGTTTTAAGTGAGCTGCTCTCAATCTTCAAAATGTATTTATCTGGATCTGTAAGTTCTGTACTATCTTTCATCAATTTAATATTAGCTTGAATATTAGCCAAAATATCCGTGTTCGTGCTGCCAGTGGCTATAAGATCGATAAAATCGAATGTACCAAAAATATTCATGTTCGCTTCGTTAGTCGTGAAAATTGCGCCGCGCTTCACGAAGTTTGGATCATTCGGAACTGGTTCCGTATATTTGCTGCTGTAAGGATAGATACTTGTTCCTTCTACTGGTATAACCGGCAGGTTTGTTGGAATCAAATACAATTTGATCTTTTTCTCGTAAGAGTTCTTGCTTCCTTGGAATACGAATTTAATCTCATTCTCGCCGCTAAACAACGCATTGAATGCATTTGTCCTCTGGCCTGGAACAATTTCAAAATTAGTTACAGGCTTGCCCGCTTGCTGCTGCAGCTGAATCGGCGTGTTATTCACATAGAAAAATACTGTTTGAGCTTCATTTGCTTTAAAAGTGTAACGAACCTCAGAAGTATTATTAATATTGTTCATTATACCTTTAAAGTCACTCAAAGCGCCTGAAATAGCCGCTGTAATCCGTTCAGATTGCAGCTTGTTCGTGTCATCATATACAGTCATGTTATCAAAAACACTTGTATAGCTTACATAAGGTCCGAAGAGCATTGTAAACTTAACATCTTTCGTCACACCACCAACACCGTTAACGCCGCCAACATTAAGCGTTACCGTTTGAGTACCTTCAAACGGGAGTTTGTGAAACACAAGAATTTCACGCTTATATACTTTTCCATTAATATTTACAAATTTATTGATCAAATCACTCGATACATTTTTGATATTGCTTACATCGTCGAATTTATAGCTGCTTGGTGCAGCCGCATTGGAAACATTTTTGATTCCTGTAACTGAAACTAGATCAGCAGTCTTCGTTACGTCAGCATTACCAACCAATACTTCCATCGCGAAAGGAACACTATAGATATTGGCTCCTTCAAGCGGAGTACCTGTGAGTGATTCACCTGTACCTGTTTTATAACCATTTAAATAATTAATATTATCGATGAACTGAGCCGCTCCGTTTCGAAGCGAGAAACTCATTAACCCTGTACCTTCACTGCCATTTTGGCCAAGCGACTCTGTTTTTGCGTTTTTTGCTGTTAATTGAATATTATAGACCTTATTATAATCCAGCTTACCCGTATGATCCGTACCGATTGGTCGAGTGAAATTATAAATAAAGAATGCTTCCTGACCCRTATAAGTACCTAATGGTGCTGGTGTAGCAGTAGCACCTGCTGGTTGTGTCAATTTAAAAGAACTGTCTCCATTTTGCGTAATCGTATATTCGATAGGTATGCTCTTCGTTGGATCTGGATGAGGATCAAGCTTACCGTCACCGTTATCGTCCTTTAAAAAGTTAGGCACGATAATTCTACCTGTGACACTTGCTGAATTCAAATCCGTTACTAGTAGATTTGGGTTGTACTCTAAAGGCTCCGCCGTATCAACCGCACCATTTTTACCATTAAGATTCACATCTAAAAAGGTCACTTGACCGTTATAGAAAGCGATCTCGCGTGTTGTCTCAACCGTCTGATTCGCGTTTTTCACTTTAATAGTAACCAAGTTTTTTCCTTTGTTCACCGTAATTGGAGAAGCGGCAAACTGATAGTTGTTGGAGCTGTTAACCGAATAGGTTTTGCTGCTCCCGTTCACATCCACCGTTACCTGCTGCGCATTTGGAGCGAAACCAGTAATACTGATATCAGCGGATTGTCTGCCAGCGGAAGTCGTTGAATGCACAACCGTTGTTCCAACTTCTTCAATTGCAAATTTGTTACCGTCTAATTGGGCAACTAAATCGTAAAATACAGGCCCGTTGTGATACTCAATATAGATCGAGCTTGTTACTTCGCCGCCGCCTTGAATACCTCTGAACGTAATGCGGTTCAAGCCAGGAAATAATTCTACGTTATATACCTGAATATTAAATCCGCTAATGTAAATATTGCTCGTTATGTTCTCACGTTTGGAGCCAAGATCGTCATCTGTAGGGTCAGCAGTGCCTTTGTTATTAATAACTTGAACAATACTGTAGGAAACCGAAGTAGGATCTACTCCAGTGATTGATCCATTCAATGTAAAACGCGGATCGGTTGTCACCCTTGCTTCCGTAGATAATTCCTTTTCCGTCGGAAAGCTGAAGCTTCCTGTTGCAGCTGTTACCGTTTGTGAAGCTCCGAACGGCGGCAACAATGTAATCAACAGTGCCAGCGTTAGCGCTAATGATAGTAATCTTTTCAAAACAATGTTCCTCCTTTATGTATATGGCGAGCATGGGTATTTGAATGAGAAATGGCCTGACGACTATGCGGCTTACCTTTGAATAAATCTTCCTCCCTTTTCCTCTTTAGTCAGCTTTGATGCAATTGCAGTTAGGAGATCTGACCGCAGAAAAGTTCTGTACAGTTGTTATCGGCTTTTGGCTCCCAATTTTTTAGCTATTTGGCCGATTTTCAACAAAAAAAGAGCCCTGATTCCGTTAAAGGATTCAGAGCTCTTATTTATTTGGAACGGGATTCAGCATCCAGC
>NZ_JBFRDK010000017.1:0-57568 GCF_052113545.1 Paenibacillus sp. TAF43_2 | reverse complement strand
ACTCAAAAATGCGCTTGGAACCCCAAGCGTATTTTTTTATTACAATTGCATAAAATAGCGCCGCGGCGGAGTTTGCGCCATTAGACAAAATAACCTGTGTTCAAAATTAGCGACGCAAAAAAATTGGGAGAGAGATACAATTCCACTTGCACCTTACGTAACGTAATGTTTTACAATAGAGCTACCGGTATATAGCTAGCGCCAAAGATCGGAGATGGTTAATGAAGAAACATTGGAAAGTCGGGGACCTCGCCAATCTGACGGGGCTGACCGTAAGAACGCTGCGCTTTTATGATCAAATCGGTTTGTTATCGCCATCTGACCAGACGGAATCGGGTCACCGGCTATATAGTGAATCGAACTTATCACGCTTGCATCAGATATTATCGCTTAAGGAGCTGGGGTTATCTCTCGAGGAGATTAAGCAGGCCTTAAGCGGCGGGCAGATCAGCCCGCTTGAGATCGTCAACCTGCAGATCAATCAAATCAAAGAACAGATCAAACGACAGCAAAAACTATTGGAGCAGCTCAGACATGTATCCAAGCTAATGCAAGGTCAAGCGGAATTAACAGTTGAAGATTTCACGAGCCTTCTGCAAGCGATGAAAATGGAATTCGAGAAACCGGTCATTGAACGGCAAACGAGTTGGGAGCGACATTTGAACCTGTTAGGGGACTTTCTTGCCATAGAGAGCGGAAGTCCAAAACATAAGGAGGAAAATCAATGAACGAACGATTTGTCAAACATGGAACTTTTGTCGTCGAGCGGACTTATGCTGCATCGCCGGAGAGGGTTTATCACGCATGGGCCGATCCAATTGCCAAAGCAAAGTGGTTTTCGAAGCCAGAGATCTTCGATTTTCAGGTCGGCGGGCGGGAGTACAGCAGCGGCGGGCCGCCGGAAGGGCCAGTCTTTACCTTTGACGCCTACTATCAGGAGCTTGTTCCAGAGCAGCGCATTGTTTACACGTACACGCTGGATTCGGGAAGCACACGCATCTCCGTCTCGATTACAACGATAGAGCTTATTAAAGTGGAGGACGGTACAAAGCTGATTTTCACGGAGCAAGGTGCATTCTTTGACGGACACGATACGCTAGAAATACGGGAGCATGGTACAAACATTATGTTGGACGCACTTGGAAAAACAGTAGACGGGGAGTAGGAACATGCCAATAGTTGAAAATGAACTTATGGCTGCTCGCGAATACAATGTCCCGCAGGAGCTCGTGTTTCGAGCTTGGACAAATTGATCATGTGTCCGGTCACGAATTTCGGATAACGGCTACTTTTGAGAGCATTGAAGGCAGCACCAGAGTCACCTTCCGTCAACGTTTCAAGGAAAAAGAAGAGTTTGAAAAATCCAAGCCGATCTGTATAGAAGCTAATGAGCAGCTGCTTGATAAACTGGGAGAGCTTCTGAATAATTTAACCAACTAGCTTTGATAAGCAATATCGGCTTTTACTTGAAAGAACTAGTACTTAAGTGATAACTCTAAATTTGTCGCCGTTCAAGCTCCCTATCGGGAACCAGACGGCGATTTTATTTTTGGA
Source organism: Paenibacillus sp. TAF43_2 (assembly GCF_052113545.1). NCBI lineage: Bacteria > Bacillati > Bacillota > Bacilli > Caryophanales > Paenibacillaceae > Paenibacillus > Paenibacillus sp. TAF43_2. Next base: position 56,014 of record NZ_JBFRDK010000017.1, on the reverse strand, counting down.
TAAGGGTAGTTGAAACCAGGCAGTTTATGAATTTGGGTTTTTCAACGTTCGCATAAAAGCCTCTATATTGTCTGTCAATAACCTAGTGTTTTCAAATCCAGCATTAGCAATGATGTCCCTAATATTTTTGACAAACTCATTCAAGCTAGCAGTAGAGGCATTTTCAAATCTATTTTCACCGGCGATATCCCCAATTGGGTTGGCTGCTCCTTCTCTATATTCCTGCACCCAATCCTTGCGAGTCGATACTTTCTCAGCGAAGGTTCGCAAGATGTTGCCCCAGTCTTTTCCGTTTACAATAGCTGCTTGCAGCTTGTCCAGCGTTTCCGGCTCAAATTTCTGCATCATATCGGTCAATTTAATATAATCGTCAGGAGCTCCAATAGGCCTTTGCGGCGGAGTTTCGTAGCGGATTTGTTTCGTTTCAGGGTCTATGGTTCTAGTTTTGGATATGGCTCCGATTTGATGAATTGTATTCATAAATTCTGCCGCTTCGTCATCTTTTAAGTAGTTGTCTGCGATATACTTAGCTTGAGAGAGTCCCAGTTCTAATAATGCCGCTCTTTCCTCTTCATCGGTCACGTCTGTAATGAAATTGGATTGAATGATGCCGTAAACAGCTTCCTTCACCTCTGAGGGCTGATCTGTAAGAAGGCGGTTCAGTGAATCATTGATTTGAACGGTTCCAAAATATACAGCTGAATGGTTCACAATATCCGATGCCGCCAGCTGCCTGGCGGCCGGGCTTATTTCAACTGTATCGGTGTCATGCGACAGCTCGGGTATCGTTCCTGTAACCAAGACTGGTTTATCGGTTTGTTGTTTCGAGTTCATATATAAATTCAAGTCATGCGGGGTAGATCCGTAAATTTTCATCTTTAAACACCTGCTCCTATGTCGTTTTTTCATTTAAGCTTTACTCTTCTATTCATAATATCGAAATTTTCTTCCATATTTTTTATAGAATTGGGCAAAAAAGTAACAGAAAGTTTTTATAAGTTCACCTAGCCTGTTTTTATCAATCGGAGTAGTGAAGGAATAGTTTATAATAAATAGGGATAAATACATTGTCTTGTACTAAGCTAAAGCAATATAGTCTTCACATCTGTAGAGGAGATTGTTGATGTTGAATAAGAAGGAAAATGGACCTGATAAGATCGTTCAAGCCGCAATCGAAACGATTGAGGAAGTGGATTTTCTGCTCATCACGCAGTTAACGGCATGGTTTGTTCTTTCTGGTTATCTGGAAATTATGCGTAACGGTTCGGATATTTTGATTCGGACTGGCGATATATTTGTTCTGAATAAAGGTGATATTGTTCGTGTGATCGGCAGTGAAGAGAACTCGACGCTCACAGTGAAATTCTTAACGGGTGAGTATCAAGAGGAGTTTCCGCCATTTAAGCTAAATATTCCATTATCGATGGTTTACAAAAAAGATGGCTATGAACTTGTGAAAAAGGGTATGGCATATTTGTATCTTGAAATGATTTATCCCGGAGACGGTTCTGATTACATGATTGAGGGGTATTCGAAACGATTAATCGGACTTTTCTACAGGTATCTTGGGGCGGCAGATGAAAAGGAGCAAGCGCATGCTGCTTCGGACAAAGTGAAAGAAATTGTATCCTATATCAATGTCAATTATGCCGAGAAGCTTAGCCTGGATGAGATAGCTGAAAAGTTCTATAGCAGCAAGTACTACTTGGCGCATTCCTTTAAAACGCAGTTAGGCATTTCAATCGGAAACTATATCAAAGAAGTGCGGTTATTTCATAGCTTTCGAATGCTGGAAAGTACGAACAACAAGATAGTTACGATTGCTTTTGAGTGTGGCTTTCCCAATGCACGCTCATTTAACGAGGCATTTAAAATGAGGTATAATCTAACGCCTGCTGAATTTCGTGAGGAGCGTCAAAACCGAGCGGTACAGAATCATACAGATGGAACACTGTCTCAAGATGTAGTAGCGCTACTATCACCTTATGTACCTATAGGCGATCTGCCGACTGCTTCAGCTTCAGTCCCCGATCGTATCGAGGTTAAAATAGATTTGCATAAAACGATTGGCCGGCATTCAAAGGTCAATCATGTGCTGAAAATAAAGGGAGAGCTTACGGATAGCCGTTTGCTTGAAGTACGCCAGCGCCTCGGAGTGAAGTGGGTAGCCGTTGCCCATATTTTTAAAAAAGTGGATATACAGCTGATTGAAGGTAAACTTGTTTGTTCATTTAGAGAGCTGGATCGAAAGTTGAAGCAGATTGTATCTGTCGGTATGGTGCCTTACCTTCAATTCCAATCCATCGATTTCGATGATTGGGAGGAGCGAGGTTTCCCTAACAAAAAAGGATTTCAAACGGTACTGACCGAATTAAGTCTCCATCTGCAGCAAAATTACGGGACAAGCCAGGACTGGATGTATGAGTTTCGCTGCTTTTATGAACAGCAGAATAGCCGAGAGCTGTGCATGCCGCTAGTAAATGCCATTTCGATATTTAAAGGTTATCTGAACGTTGTTATTCATTTTCCCATGCCGCCTGAAGATGCGGTGTCGCTTGATATGGATTGTCGTAATGCCGTGTATTGCATCGATGATTGGACACATATGCGCAAGATTCCGCTTGAGGCTGCGCTTAATTATTTGTTCGATGAAGCCTTTATTCGGGTCATTGGTTCGAGTACGAATCTGAAAGCTCAGGACCGTATTTTAGACCGTATGCAGATTTACGAACAGGATGATGATCTACACGCCTATTCGGAGTTAGCGCAAGCGAGCGCGAATATTTGGCAGTACATAAGCCTGAGGAATCAAAATGAAATAGCAGGCCATTACTTCTCCCCGTTGTCGCTCGATTCGGCAAAGCTGTTTGAATATTTTCCAGATGAACTGGCAAGTAAACTGTCATTATGTACGCTGGATGGTCGTTACAAGGACAACTGGTATGCGACAGAGTTTGTGAACCGACTGTTTGACGAGCTTGTATTTCAAAATAAATCTTGTATCGTGACCAAGCGGCAAGAAAACTACCGCATTTTAATCGTTTATCCAGAGGAAGAGCTTCATCTGATGATCAATCAAAATCAGGAACCATTCAAATTGGTTTGGCATAAGGCAAAAAGTCCGTATGTTTATGTGAATCTTGAACTTACAAGCCTGGAAGGAAATTACCGATTGATAAAGCAACGATTAACACCTGAGCAGGTAGACCAACGATTAGATCTATCCGAATTAAGGAAATGCAAAAAGTTGTCCTCTGAAGATATTGCCTATTGGAATGCGATTAATCGACCTTCAAGAAGCGTCGAACAGCTGAAAATAAAGGGAAATCATACACTTGAATTCGAAGTCCCCCTATTCGGAATCGTTATGATTGACCTAGAAAAAACAAACGATTAATGCTAAATGTTGCGCTTTGGATTTCGTGGAAAATCCGAGGATCGCAATATTTAGCTTTTTTTTCGACAAGATCCTCATAGTTTTAATGTAAGCGCTATATTAAGATTAAGCAAAAAAGATAGATGTAACCGGAGGGGATCACGGTGTGGGACTATTTTAAGAAAAAACAAGCAAATAAAAGTGAACTCGTACGAAAAGTGAAGGAAGATAAAGCGAAGCTTCGAGAAAGAAAGCAAGAAATTAAGGCTCTGCCTGAAACAGCACGCAAGGCTGCAATAGATCATGATAAACAATTACAGCATGAGAAAAAGCAACAAAGAAAAATGGAATTGAAAGCTTTAAACCGCAAAGATCGCAGGGCGATGAAAAAAGAAGCGAAACGTTACAAGAAAATCAAAAACAGGCCAAGGCGTTTTACAGGCTGGTCGATTGTGGCAGTTATTGTCGTATTATTATTTGTACAATTCGGTCCCATTGCTTCTGGCCTCATCGATGCGCTGACAGGAAAACATATTACGGCTGTTACCGATTCACCTGAGGGAATTGCAGCACGTGAATATGGCGGGAAAATAGCTGAAGAAATCGCGAATGAAGGCATTGTTCTATTGAAGAATGAAGATAAACAGCTGCCGTTGAACGATAAAAAAGTTAACGTCTTCGGATTAGCGGCACTAGAGCTGCGTTATGGCGGCGGCGGATCGGGTGCTGGGGATACTTCCCGTGCGGTTAATCTCTTTAAAGGCTTAGAAAATGCCGGCATCGCTTACAATACGGAGCTTCATGATCTGTATCAAGAAGTTGGTGCAGAAGCGGGAGTGGGTGCCAAGGCAAGCACGGGCATCGTTCAAGTTGTTAAAGGTATGCTAGGCATGAATTCAAGTGATGAGCCAAAAATTGATTACTTGACTGACGAAGCGATCAAACAAGCAAAAGCATATTCAGAAAATGCGCTAATTGTTATTGCGAGTGAGAGTACAGAAGCTAGCGATGCAACTGATGAACAGTTGAAATTAACAGAAAACAAGCGTGCCTTGATTGAAAAGGTTGCAAATAGCTTTAAAAATGTGACGATTGTCGTCAATGCAGGGAATGCGCTGGAGCTGGGTTTCGTAGAAGAATACGAGTCCATTAAATCTGTATTGTGGATTGGAACGTCTGGACCTTACGGAGCAAACGCATTAGGTAATATTCTTGCAGGGAATGTCAATCCATCGGGGCGTATTACGGATACGTATGTTTATGACAATTCATCTTCTCCGGCAAGCGTGAACTTCGGAGACTACAAATACGATAATTTGAAGTATTCATTCCTCAATTATCAAGAAGGCATTTATGTAGGCTACCGGTTCTATGAAACCTACTTTTTAAATGATGAAGCAGGCTATAAAGATACGGTGTTATATCCTTATGGACATGGGTTAAGCTATACGGATTTCAAATGGAAGGTTCTTAATCAAACCTTATCGGAAGAGAAGATTGAACTGAAAGTTGAAGTGAAAAATGTTGGCGACAGAGCCGGCAAAGATGTGGTGCAGGTTTATTATTCGACGCCATATATCGCAGGCGGCACGGAAAAGTCGGCAATTGAATTGGCGACCTATGCAAAAACGTCTCTGCTGGAAGCTGGTCAATCCGAAGTGCTCACGCTTTCGTTTGCTGCCGAAGAGATGGCTTCTTATGATATGAACGTAGAAGAAGCTTATGTATTAGATCCGGGTACCTATTCGATTAAAGTAGCTCGCAACGTCCATGATATTGCAGCAAGCTATGACCTTGAGCTGGCACAGAAAAAGGTCTTTAAAGAAGACAAGGATACTAAGACGGCTTACGAAAATCGTTTTGACCTAGCAAAAGGTGAAATCACCTATTTGTCGCGTAATGATTGGAAGAAGACATATCCTTCAGATGAGAATATTAGTCATGAAGCACCGGAATATGTGCTCGATGCCTTCTCGAAAAAGAAGGAAGCTTCCAATATGGAAATGCCAACGATTGGTGCCGATAATGGCTTGAAATTGGAGGATCTGAAAGGTTTAGCTTTTGATGATCCGAAATGGGCTACCTTCTTGGATCAGTTAACCATGGATGAAATGATCGATTATGTAGCAAACGGCGCCTATCGTACGATGGCTATCGACCGTTTGGGCGTTCCAAAAACGCTGTTAATGGACGGACCGGCTGGATTCAGCTACTTCTTTAAGCCAATCGAAGCAGCATCATATCCGTCTGAAATCGTCATTGCAGCAACATGGAACAATGATTTGGCGTATCGAATGGGAGAAGCTGTCGGCAAAGAAGCGCGTGCGTATGGCATTCAAGGCTGGTATGCACCGGGTATGAATATTCACCGTACGGCACAAGGCGGCCGCAACTTTGAATACTTCTCCGAAGATCCCGTGCTTTCAGGAAAAATGGCAGCTTCTATGATAAATGGTGCGGAAGACCAAGGCATTATTGCCTTCATGAAGCACTTTGCTTTAAATGATCAAGAAACAAACGCTCGTTCAGGCAATCTAATATGGGCTAACGAGCAAGCGATTCGCGAACTCTACTTGAAGCCGTTTGAGATTACAGTGAAAGAAAGCAGCCCTCTAGGCGCAATGTCCAGCTTCTCCATCATCGGAACAAAGTGGGCCGGAGCGAATTCTGTCTTGCTAAATGATATTTTGCGCAAAGAATGGGGCTTCGAAGGATTTGTTTCAAGCGATGCGGTTTTTGGTTTTATGAAAGCACCGGATGCTGTTGTAGCAGGCAATGACCTCATGTTGGATATTATGACGCCAAGTAAAAACGTTAAATTGTTGAAAGAAGCATACAAGAAGGATCCTTCAGGTATTGCAAACGGAGTTCGCACAAGTGTTCATCATGTGTTGTACACGATCCTGCAAACCTACTTATTCAAATCATAAGCGTTTGGAAGCAGGGTGAATGAAATGAAGTATAAAGCATTAATTGAAAGCATGACCTTAGAAGAAAAAGCGTCTTTAATGTCTGGCGCAAATTTCTGGAATACAAAAGCGATCGATCGATTAAATATTCCAAGCATTATGCTGACAGATGGGCCTCATGGACTCAGGAAGCAAGGCGGAAAGGCAGACCACTTAGGCTTAAATAAAAGTCTGCCTGCCACTTGCTTTCCGACAGCGGCAACCTTGGCTAATAGTTGGGATAGGCAATTGATTTATGAAGTGGGCCAAACGATTGGAAAAGAAGCGGCTAGTGAAAAAGTGAGTGTGCTGCTTGGCCCTGGATTAAACATCAAGCGGAATCCGTTATGCGGCCGCAACTTTGAATATTTTTCCGAGGACCCTTATCTAACGGGCGAATTAGCGAGCGAGATGGTGAAAGGCATTCAAGACAACGGCATTTCTGCCTGCCCAAAACATTTTGCGGTCAACAGCCAAGAGCATATGCGAATGACGATTGATGAGGTTGTAGATGAACGCTCGTTAAGAGAGCTGTATTTGGAAGGGTTCAGACGTGTAGTTGAGAAGGGTAAGCCAAAAACAATCATGACCTCATACAATAAAGTAAACGGCACGTTCGCCAATGAAAACGACTATTTGCTGCAGGATATTCTTTACGGAGAATGGGGATTTGATGGCGTAGTCGTTACCGACTGGGGCGGTAATAATGACCGTGTTGCGGGCTTAAAAGCAGGGAATCAATTGGAAATGCCCGCAACCAATGGGATTACGGATAAAGAAATCGTGCAAGCGGTTAGAAGCAATGAATTAGCTGAAGAGGTGCTGGATRATGCCGTTCATCGACTGTTAGAGCTGGTCTTTACCACCCAGTTAAATGATAGCTCCGCGCCGCGCATTGACTATGAGGAGCATCATCACAAAGCGATAGAAGCTGCCAAACGTTCGATTGTGCTACTGAAAAACGAGGGTCATATTTTGCCGCTTGGGCAGGATAAAAAGATTGCAATTATTGGCGATTTTGCCAAAAATCCTCGCTACCAGGGTGCTGGAAGCTCGCTTATTAATCCTGCTAAGCTGTCCAATGCCTGCGATGTGCTCAGTCAATCTGGTTTGCCGATCGTTGGGTACGCGAAAGGCTTCAATCGAATGGGCGGAAATAATGATCGGTTAGTAAAAGAAGCCGTAACGTTAGCTGACCAAGCTGATACCGTTCTGTTGTTCTTGGGACTGGACGAAGGCAGTGAAGCGGAAGGTGTCGACCGCGAGAATCTCAGCTTACGCGAGAACCAGCTGGACTTGCTTCGTTCATTGACGAAAGTTAATTCCAATGTTGTAGTAATTGTTGCCGGCGGCGGTGCCATTGAAATGCCGTTTGTACATGATGTGAAAGCCATCATTCATACCTATTTATCCGGGCAAGGTAGCGCTGAAGCGTTAACGAGTGTATTGCTTGGGGCATACAATCCAAGCGGCAAGCTTAGCGAAACCTTCCCGATCTCATACGGCGATGTTTCTTCTGCCCCTTATTATCCGGGCAAGGAGGCAACGGCGGAACATATCGAAGGTATTTTTATCGGTTACCGCTATTTTGATACCGTGGAGAAGCCTGTGTTATTTCCGTTTGGTTATGGGCTGTCTTACACAACCTTTGAGTATGCAGATTTAACAGTTGATCAGTATAAAGCTTCGTTTACGATTACCAATACAGGTGCTGTCCCGGGTGAAGAGGTTGCACAGCTGTACATTCAGAAACACGATTCCGCCATATTCAGAGCAAAACGTGAATTAAAAGGCTTTGAAAAGGTGTTTTTGGAGCCGGGCGAAAGCAAAAGGGTTACGATAACGCTGGAGGAACGTGATTTCTCCTATTACAATCCGACAATTAATGAATGGGCAGTTGAACCGGGGGCTTACGACATTCAAATCGGCAGTTCGATTCAATCCATTCTGTTAAGTGAACGGATTACGCTTACAGGGGATTCTGTTTCTTGCGAGCACACGAAGGAGCAATTCCCGCATTATTTTAGCGGACATGTTCACGAAGTAACGGCAGCGGAATATAAGCGGCTTTTGGGATACGAGCCCCCATCGCCTACCTGGAACCCAAAACATGATTTGGGTTTAAACGACACCATCGCTCAAGCTAAATATAAGAACGGACTGGGGAAAACCATCTATCATGTTGTGTTTTTCTTTAAAAGGTTTTTTGACGCTGTTAATAAGCCGCTTTTAGCGAATAATGTTTACTTTGTTCTGAATATGCCGTTTCGTCAAATCGATCGTTTTACCGGCGGGAAAATTAGCCGTAAGCAAATTTTGAAGCTGTTGAAATGGATAAACCGATAACGAGTGGTTAAGCGTCAATTAAATAAAGAATGAAAAAGGAGATACAACGGTATCTCCTTTTTCACTTCCTACAGAATTATTTTGAGCAAAGAGGAATAAGAACATAACAGGTGTGACAGAGGAGATAACGAATAATATGAGCGTAATAGAAATCAAAAAAAATACAGGAATCATCGGTTTTTGGAATAAACAGAAGGAACGGCATCCTAATATTACACAATTCATCGTATTCTTAATATTGAGTGTTGGGATTACATCATTGCAGCTTATTTTGATGCCTTTAATTAAACTTATATTCGCGCAGACATCCTTACTAACGATAAGCTTTCAAGTTTTACAGCTCGGCAGTAACTTTGATGGAAGTGCTTATTATGTATTCGATTATGCAGCTGGATCGCTTGCGTCAGGAGGCGGAGGCGGGCTTGGCTATTTCCTTGCTGTTCAAATAACGCTCGGCATTGCACAGATTATTAATTTTTTCGCACAGAGAAATATTACATTTAAATCGAACAGCAATATTTGGACGGCTGCTTTTTGGTATGTATTAGCGTACATTGTGATCACCTTTGGTGCTGCAGCAGCTCAAGGATTTTATAAAGCTCCTATTTATAACTTATTCATGAACACATGGGGAATGGGTTCATTTGGAGAAACAGCAGCAGACGTTATTACAATGGTTATCAATAGTACAATTTCATTTTTAGTATTTTACCCTATATTTAAAATTATTTTTAAACAAGAGCCTGCAAAGCAGGGGTAGCAAAAATCGTATGAGTATGTCATTCTTATCAGCAGGCATTCCGTAGTTTTGGTTGAWGAAATAGGAAAGGCGAGGGGGAACATTCCCCCTCGCCTGTTTGAGATTACTGCCTCGCTTGCTATTCTGGATTAAGCCAAGTTCATTCTGGTGTCCCTTGAGTTACCCCATGAATATAGGTGAGCCAAGGAGTATCCAGCGCGCCTTGCCCCGGATTATAGGTAAAGAAGTATTCGACGGTATCCCCTGACTGCAGGTTGTTTACAGGGTAAGTATAGTTGCCGTTTCCTGCTGAGGTCATGGCTACATTTTGCTGCGCGCCGTTATTTATCTTGTAGTGCAAATCGGCAAAGGTGGCGCCATTCACATAAAACGTCAAGTTATTGCCCGCTTTTTTCAGGCCGCGCACCGCATCGCCAATGACAATAACGGTTGATGGCGCGGGTACAACCGTGATGGTAGAGCTGGCTGTTTTGTTGCCGTCAGCCGTTGTTGCCGTAACCGTTGTTGTTCCTGGAGCGAGCCCTGTCACCACACCGTTCTGATTTACGGAAGCGATGCTGGTGCCCGAAACGCTCCAAGTGACCTGTTTATTTGTTGCATTAGAGGGTGCAACATTGGCGTTTAATTGTACACTCTGTCCTACTTGCAGCTGTGCAGTGCTCTGGTTTAAAGTTACACCGGTAACAGGCACGTTCGTAGGATTTTGGCCACCGTTTTCTTTATAAACCCGCACATAATCCACCAGCATCGTCGCAGGAATATCAGATGGACTTGGTGCTAAACCGCCATCAAAATGACCGCCGATCGCGAGATTCATAATGATGTAGAAAGGCTGGTCGAATGGAGCGTTCGGATTGTTCGGTGCAGCTACAGAGTACCATTGGTCTCTGGAGACTTTAAAGAAGAATTCCCCATCCACGTACCATTTAATGTTATCCTCTTCCCAGATCATCGTATACACATGATAATCATTGGCAAAGGTTTGCCCTTCCGAGAAATGATATTCCCCAGCAATATATCGATTCACTGGCCATTGTCCGCCAAAGTGCACAGCGCCGCTAGTTGTGCCAGGCAAACGTCCTTTGGCTTCCATAATATCAATTTCACCAGATGCGGCCCATGCACCGTAAGCTGAATCTTTTGGAAGCATCCAGAGCGCGGGCCAGACACCATTGCCTGTAGGCAGCTTCGCACGAATATCCACTCTGCCATACTGGAAGGATAGATGATCTTTCGTATTTATTTTGCCTGAGGAATATAGAGCATACCGGCTTGGATCCTGCGGGAACGATTTTGGATCGTTCAACGCCCGGATATTCAGCTTGCCGTCCTGTACAAATACATTTTGTGTACTATTGGTATAGTGCTCCAGCTCTGCATTGCCCCAGCCCCAGCTGTTGGGATCGTTACCGATATAATAGCCGGTTTCATAGTTCCATTTGTTCGTATCGAGCACTGTACCGCTAAACTCATCCTGCCAGATGAGATTCATGCCCGCAATGGCTGGGTCGCTTGGCGTTCCGATTGCCACATCGTCATGATCGGATACATCTGGACGGGGAGCATCCGGATTTCCGATAAAGGTATAGTTAACGAAGTTGCTGCCAACACTTCCGCCTGCCTGCCCATTCAATGGGTAGCCGATTCGAATTTGCATATTCACCTGGACGGGCTGGAACCAAAGGCCATAAATATAGTCGGCCCAATATCCCCACTGATTGGCATCGGACATGTTATTGTAACCATTGCCGGAATATGAAAATCCGCTCTGGCTGGAGTTTGCCATATCCACCCATTGCCCGTTGATATTAATTTGGTAAACGAATTTTCCAAGCTCAGTGCCTATTGGCGCGCCACCATCGATTTTAGGCAGCGGTATGCCGATGACGCCTTTCGCATCTGCTGTGTAGGTTGTTCCATCGTAGGGAGTAATGACATATGAATTTCTTACGGGTTGATTAAAGGTTATCGTATAAATGACGTTAGCCGAAGAGGTTTTTGATTCAAGTTTTACGTTGATCGACTCCGTTACCGTAAACCAGAAGCCGCCGCCTCCTTCGGTGAATTGGCCGAAGTTGCTATCATAGATCCAGCCGCTGGCAGCATTATTGTTGATATCAATCCAAGTGCTGCTGTTTACGGGTTTTACAAACACCTTCAAATCATCCGCTACGGCCTCATAAATAATGGCTGGATTATTGTTGAAGGTAGGATAAGTAAAGCCTGCACCTCCTGTAAAGCCTGCTGTAATTTGTGGCCCTTGGGTAGGGGTCATAGCCGTAATCGTTGTTTTGTTTATATTTTGAAACACAAGCGTGTAGTTAAGGGTCGTTCCATTAGCTTTAGAATACAGCTGAATTTCTGTTGTTGCGGAGAGAGTGAACCAGTAGCCATACGTTCCGCTGTCGTTCCAATGCCCCCAGTTTTGGTTATAGACGTAGCCGCTGGCACTGTCAATATTGACCCAGTTGCCCCCTACTTTCACTTTTACGCCTACGTCATCGGAAACATCGTTCCATGTGGCGGAGCCCCCGTTAAATATAGGCATAACGAAACCGTAGCTTGCTTGCCCAACCCCTGATTTTGAAATGACAGGTCCATCTGCTGCTGAAAAGTAAGCCATAGAGGTAACGGTGGTGCCTGCTGCATCGACGGTTTGAATTTTCGAAAATGGCAATAGCCCGACGCTCGCCATCATCGCTACCGCCAAGAACAAGCTCAGTACCTTCCGCTTAAACCGTTTCTGTGAATGGTGAAGTACCTTCATTATTGTCCTCCTTCAATAAAATATGGTTACCCCTGCGGCTCCTTTTATTTTGAGGCAATTGATTGTGTAAGTACTCGGAGGAAACCGCTTACATTGGAGTGCACCTTTATTCTATCGAATACAATTAACAGCTGGAAAGGTCCATTTGTTTTTGTTATGACCCAATTTTTTAGGTTTTGATTATTTTTGAAGGCTCATAGCGCTTTGCCCTGATATTTTCCTTCTCTTTCAAGCTTCCGCCGCATCAGCTGCCGGTACTCCGTGGGCTGCATATTCATCACATCGCGAAATGCCCTTGTAAAGCTTTTGTAGCTTTCATACCCAACCATGGTGGCTACCTCGACGATTTTATGATCGGTTTCAGCTAGCAAGCGGCGAGCCTTATCTAGGCGCACATCGCGCAGGTATTCTGCAAAGCCTTTGCCAACATTCTTTTTAAACAGGTTGGAAAAATAGGCGTAATTAAGCGACACGTGGTTAGATACCATCGCGAGGTCCAGCGGCTTATGATAACATTCGTGTATAAAACGAATGGCTTCATTTAAGTCCTGCGTTTTGCGATAGCTGCACTTGTAATCATAATAAAACTGGTTCAGCCGAAGCAGCTGCTGCTGCAGCGCCTGAATATAATCTCGAATCCCCGGATAATCGAATAGATTCCGCAAGCATTCGATATCAAGCGCCTCTTCCCCCATGTAGGGACGGATCACCCGCTCATACTCCTCCAGCATCTGCACCGTTGCGCTGCATAACTGCTGCGTGTACCGTATATGATATCGCTGCAGCACATTTTTGTGGAATAGCGTAGAAATGCCTTGGGCAATTTTTCCGCTGTTTTTGGTGCCAATAAGCTGAAACAGGGCATATAGCTCTTCATAGGGAATTTCCCATTGCGACTCCAGCCTCTCCATATGCGCGGGTAGGATGCACCTCTTATCAGGGAATAAATAGCTATGGCGATATAGTTCAAGCACCTGTGTATAGCTGCCGGGAAGCCCTTTTAAGCCTTGCTGGGTTCCAGTCATAGCCGCTGTGGCATCAATCTGACTTGCCTTAAGTGCAGCAGGCAAAGCATTCGTATCTGTGGCCGCATCGACCGCAAGAATCAGGTATGGGCGGTGCTGCAGGCATATATATCCTTGACTGCCATAGACACGGTAAGCAATAGATTCGATGCTATGGGCACTGTCTGCCCCCGGTTGGTTGATCCATAGTTCTTCCCGCAACAGGCATAGACGGTAATTGTGCCAAAGTTTTGGGTTTTGCTGCTGAACCTGCCGAATCCATGCCTCATCGTTCACTGCGCCTTGCATAAACATGCAAAGCTCTTTACGGTCTGTCTCCTCAGCGCGGCGGGACATATGCTCCATATTGCGGGAAAGGGCTTGCCGCGCCTTTATTTCCTGACCAATATGCTCTACTGCGGTAAGCAGATCCTCCCGTTTTACCGGCTTGAGCAGGTAGCCTTTTGCCCCAAGCCCAATGGCTTTCTGGGCATAAGCAAAATCACTATAGCCGCTAATTATGAGGTAATCCACGTTGAGGTGCTCTTCTTTGGTTTGCTCCATTAGCGCCAGTCCGTCCATATCCGGCATCATAATATCGGTAATCACCAGATGAATGTTATGCTGACGCAATAAGTGCAGCGCCTCAATTCCGTTAGCGGCACAATAAATAGCATCAAGCTGCAGTGGAAATTGGCGCAGCATGGCCTGCAGGCCATCGCGTATGTGCTTTTGATCATCTACAATTAGAATATTGATCATGCCCTACCATCCTCCAAGATTCACATTTTCCCAAGGCAAACGTAAGGTTACACAGGTATAAGCGCCCTGTACACTGTCAATTGAAAGACCGCAGCCCTTGCCATAATGAAGCTGCAGGCGCTTATGCACGTTTTCGAGGCCGAGGCCGTTTTTGCTGGTCACAATTGGCGTATCTGAATCGCCGCTCAGCACAGCCTGCAGACTAGCCAGCATCTTCGGATCAACACCCGCACCGTCATCGCGTATCTCAATTCGCAATAGGCTGTCATTCTCCACTTGTACGGTCATTTGTATGTGCACACTGCCGCCTAAAGGTGCCGCATGATGAACCGCATTTTCAACGATGGGCTGCATGCACATTTTAGGAATAGCAAAGTGAAGCACCTCCTGCGGGAGATCCGCCGTTAATACGATGCTGCCGCCCTCCATAAAGTTAATGAATTTGATATAGCTTTCAATGTTGGCGAGCTCCTCACGGAGGGCGACGGTATCGCTTCGCCACTGCATGCTGTAGCGCAGCTGCGAGCCTAACGATACGAGCGCATCGGCGATTGCAGGCTGCTGCTGAACCTCCGCTAGCATCCGAATGGATTCCAGCGCGTTATACAAGAAGTGTGAATTGATCTGCGAATGGAGTGAGTGCAGCTGTGCGTTTTTGGCAATGAGCTGCTTGTCCACCACCTGCGTCATCAGACGACTAATTTCGTCCAGCATTTTGTTGTAGCTGATGGCTACCTCATCGATTTCATCACCGGTCTCGTGTTCATCTAGGCCGATATTAATCTTCGCATCCAATTGGCCTTTCCGCACCTGACGCATAGAAGATAATACGCTGTCGAGTCGACGGAAAATGCGGCGGGTCGTATGCGATACGAGCAGCATGATCAGCATCAATACACATAAAGCAATTACTACCACAAAGGCATACCAGCTGCGCGGACCCTTCATAAGTGCTTGATGGGAAGCAATATCTACAACATAAGCGTTCAGTGGAGCGATATAACGATAAAGTGCGTAGTAGGTTTGATCTCCTACTTGGACCTTCAAGGGGCTATCCTGTTGAAGTACGTCCAGCTGCCGATGAATGCTGCCAAGAATACTGTTCAGCCCCTCCCCAGCGGTTTGAGAAAATAGATGCTGCGGATTGTATATATTTTTTGAAGGGTTAGTTCCGTCCATGACAACCGAGAAGAAATCTCCTCCGCTCTCCTCCAGCAGGTCGTTGAAAAATATGCTGTGCTCGGCACGAATTTCCATAATGGTAGGAAATTTGTTTTGTTGGCCCTGAAGGCGTACCAACCGATAATAGGCTAGCGTATGCTCGCCATCTTTAAATGCAAACAGGCGGTATGCTGCGCCGCCTTCATCTCGAAGGGTCTCCCAATAATCCTGCGGCCAAAACTTGTCATAATGATAAATTTCAGGCCAAATTTCGAACAGGTTAGGGTTATCGACATAAAAGCTGAGCTCACTGATCATCTCATGGCTTTCAATGATATTATGCATCTGCTCAAATTGATTTTGTTTAAATTTCACGAGGCGGAGGCCATCCCCGCGCATATTGGAGTGGATAAAATCCACGAATGCCTTTTGAGTCAGTGCTGTTGAGGAAGCGTTTTCAAACATGTCCATTTTGCTGCGCAGCTGTTCGTTCAGCCGTGCGACATGGCTGCTGCCGGTGGCCATAGCGTCTTTGTATAACTGGGCTTCCTGTATACGGATAAATAAAAAGGACACCAAAATGGCAGGGATCGCAATGACTAGGCTAAAGGCTAGAAACAGCTTTTGGGATATGCGGGCATTGCGGTAAAGCTTTCTCATTTTGGTCAGCATATACTTCATTTAACGGCCCTCCCTACCTCCGTAATATACCATATATTACAAACCGGCTGGTAGGTAACAAGGCGTTACTTACAAATGTGCAAGTAAAGTCGGAAATACCGGCCACCATTTCGGCAGCCGGCAGTAAATAGCGTATAGGTGTAATTACTCCGCCATTTTTGCTTTTCGTACATCCAGCTCGGCTTGGCGATATTCCATCACCTTGTCGAAACCGTAACTCACGCGGCGGGCAAGAAAATTATCAAAGATTTTATCAAAAGCTGCTTCATCCTTAGCCGTAATCAGCTCAGGCAACACTTCCTCCCAATTTTGAGAGATGCGTGACCAGGCTACCGCTACCTCAGAATCACCCAGTGGATCTAAGCCTTTGTAGATGCCGCTGTCAATATCGGCCTGCGCATTGGCGAAGTCCTCCATTTGCTTAATGACGGGAGCTTTCTCCGGTCTCCATTGGTTGATAATAACAGGGTTCGGCATCATCCAGTAGGTATCCATAATGCCGTATTCCTTTTCAAACTTTTCAATATCCGTTTCAAGCAATTTCACCAATTCAGCCTTCAGCTGCGGCTTGCCGCTCACCATTTCCCACGTCTCGCCTTCCTTGCCAAGGAATAAATCTCGTTGGCCTTCTTCACTGGCTAGGTACGTCAGGAAGCGGATAGCACGTTCAGGATTTTTAGTTGATTTGCTAATCATTGTAACCATCCAGCCGTCCATGTTGCCAGGGAACAGCTTCGCAGAATCACCCTTGCTGTTCTGCGGTCCATCTACTGCAATGTAGTTGGAATCCGGGTTCCCGCTTGCGGCCAGCATCGGATTGACAGCCGTCATTCCCGTCCACTCGCGAATCATCATGAAGTAGCGGGCGTTGTTCGTTTTTTCCTCTACTTGCGTATCGGAGTCCACTAGGAAATCTACATTAATTAGTCCGCGCTCGTATGCTGTGCGGAAGGTTTTCAGCCAAGCAAGGTAATCTGGATCGGTAATGCGGTCGTATACTTTGCCGTCTTTTTCATGCGGAACAGCGAGTAGATTTTGCAGGTATTCACTCATCCCGTAAGGAACATTCCCCTGTGCAAAGAAGGGACTAATCGGTTGGCCTTTATACTCGGGATACTTATCCTTGAGCAGCTGCAGTGCATTTAGAAAGCCCTCCGGCGTGCTCAAATCTGGTTTGCCCATCTCTTCGTACAGATCTTTTCTCACCAAAAAAGTTTGATTGGCGGCTGTCATGCCTGTTTCATGCATGAGATTAGGGCTATAGGAGTCATTCGGAATGCCATACGTATTGCCATTTTCTTGACGATACCACTTCAGTGTGCCGTCTCCCGCCACCTTGAAGAAGTAGGGATCATACTGCTCCGCCAATTCATTTAAAGCATATACATGGTCGCCTTCCCATAATTTCTTGACAGCGTTTTCCCAAGAGCCCATAGAAATTAAGTCTGGCAGCTTGCCAGAGGTCATCATCAAGGTAATATGCTCGTTTGCTTCTCCTGAAGGAACTTCGAGCTTAATATTGACGCCTGTTTTTTCGGTCACGTACTTGGAAGTCAAGCTCTCTCCCCAGCTGTGGGCATACCAGGATGCGCCTACGAACCACGAGAGCTCGACTGGACTGGTATCCAGCTGCCAAGCAGGCTGTTCGGGGCTTGGCGTTGATTCGCCTTGTGGCTGCTCGGTACTTTCCGCAGGCGTTGAAGTCGGCTTGTTTTCGTTATTCTCCGATTTTGTACATGCGGCCAAGCCTAATGTAAGTATTACGGCTAAAATGATTACCATGCTTAGCTTGATGAGGTTGTGCTTCATGACATGAACACCCTTTCTTTACTATTGTTTTTATAGGTTCCATACGCCTCGCTAACGATTGCTTAGAGAAACGTACAGCACTTACCCTTTAATCGCACCAATCATTACGCCTTTGACCAGATAGCGCTGAATAAAGGGATAGAACACGAGAATTGGCAGCGTTGCCACCATCATTGATGCAAATTTGATGGAGTTGCCAGGCAGTCTTGCGCCGAATTGAGCCATGGCTTGCTGCTGCATGAAGGACATGGAGTTCTCCGCAATGATTTTGTACAGTATGGTTTGCATAGGCAGCTGATCCTGCGAGCGAATGTAGATTACGCCCTGATAATAATCATTCCAGTGATAGACGGCTGAGAAAAGCGATATGGTAGCCAGTACGGCCATGCTGTTAGGCAATACGATTCGAAACAGAACGCCATAATCAGAAGCACCGTCTACCTTTGCGGATTCCTCTAAGCTGTCCGGAATAGTGCGGAAGAAGCTCATGAATATAACCATATTGAAAAAAGTGTACATAGCCGGGATGATGAATACCCAAAAGCTGTCGTAAAGGCCCAGCTTGGTCATCAGAATAAAGGAAGGAATTAAGCCGCCTGAAAACAACATCGTAATCAAGGCGATTTTGAGATAGATTTTGCGGCCGATTAAGTTGGATTTGCTCATTCCATAAGCTACAATGGCGGTAAATAACACATGTACCGCTGTTCCTATCACCGTGCGCAGCGTAGTAATGTAGAAGCCGTGCATTAGACTTTTATCATTGAATACAACACTGTAGCTGGCTAGTGAGAATTCCTTGGGAAACCAGTTTACGGTGCCCAGCATGGCTTGCTCCGGCGCATTAAGCGAATTTATAAATACAAACCACATCGGGTACAGCGTTATGAAGCAAACTGCCAGCATCAGCAGCGCATTGCACACCTCAAATACTCCAATTCGCCGCAATCTTCTGCGTCTTTCCATGTTTCTGCCCTCTCTTTCTTAAAAAATGCTGTCGCCAGTTAATTTCTTGGATGTGTAATTGGCCAAAAATAATAGCCCTAACGCCACAATGGAGCGGACAAACAAGACGGCTGTTGAGAAGGAATGGCGCCCAGATACCAAGCCCATGTTATAGATGTACAAATCCAGGCTTTCGGCCATCTTCATGTTCATGTTGTTCTTCAACATAAAGATCTGTTCAAAGTTGCTGCCGAGTATCCCGCTGACAGCGAGGATGAACAAAATAGCGATGGTAGGACGTATGCTTTGAATGGTAATGTGCCACATCCGCTGCCAACGGTTGGCGCCATCGAGCTCCGCTGCCTCATATAGCCCTGGATCAATGCCAGCGATTGCAGCGATATAAATGATGGCACTCCAGCCCGTTTCCTTCAGCGTATCGGAGAAATAGGTAATCCACCAAAAATATTTAGCGTCACTATTAAACAAAACTTCGCGATCCTGCAATCCGAGCGCCATCATCAGTTGGTTGATGACACCGCCCTCGCCCAGCCAATTGAGCATAATGCCGCCAAAAATGGTCCAGGCAATAAAGTGCGGAAGGTATGAAATGGTTTGTACTGTGCGCTTAAATCGAATCGTCCGTATTTCATTAAGCATCAGGGCGAAAAAGATGGGAATGGGAAAACCTAGCAGCAGCTTGATGCTGCTCATCCCTAGCGTATTGCGGATCGAGCGCCAAAAACGGTCATCCGTAATAAAATCTTGAAAGTGTTTCAGCCCTACAAAGGGTGATTGCAGCATGGGCTTGGCGATACTGAAGTCCATAAATGCAATAATCAGCCAAAACATTGGAATATAACAAAAGATGAACATCCATATAATGCCTGGGATTACCATGCTTTGCAATTGCCACTGCCTAAAAAAAGTTTTTATTTGTCCCGTCCTGTTTTGAAACATGTTCTGCGCCCCCTTCCTTTTCATCGTATGAAAATAGACCTAGGAAAAAAAGGCCATGATTTTTGACCCTATCCCATTTTTTTGGATTTGTTTGACTGGGCGTCAAAATTAAGTATGCTGTGAATAAATGAAGGGAGTGTGCAAGGGATGAGCAAGCTTTTATGGGAGCAGGATTTTTTAAATAGAAGCACCGATTTGAGCGCATGGAACATTCGCCTTGGCAACGATTTGCTTGATAATGATGGCAAACCAATAGACCCGGGCTGGGGCAATGGGGAACAGCAGTTTTATACCGGACATGCTAACAATCTATATATCGATGAATTGGGGCTAAACCTATGCGCGCGACGTGAAGCCATTGAAAAAGACGATCGACAATTTACGTACACCTCGGCCCGTATAGATACAAAAGACCACCTCTCCTTTTGCTATGGAAAGCTTATCGTTCGCGCAAAGCTGCCAGTAGGACAGGGGTTATGGCCAGCCATATGGCTGCTCCCGCAGCATCAGGCTTACGGTCCTTGGCCTGCCTCTGGCGAGATTGACATTATGGAAGCTAAAGGCCGCTTGCCGAAGCAAGTATCCGGAACGCTGCACTACGGGAAGGATTGGGACCATAAAGTTACCGATGAGTTCTCCTACCAGCTTGAACAGGGAACCATTAACGAATTCCGTGATTATTCATTGGAATGGGATGCTGGCTCCATAAGGTGGCTGGTAGATGGACATTGCTTCGCCGAGCGCCCTATGGAGCCGGGCATTATGCCCTTTGACGAGCCTTTTTATTTGGTGCTTAACCTTGCTGTTGGGGGCTGGTATGACAATGTGGCGGTGGATGAAACAGCGCTGCCAGCGGTCATGACAGTTTCAAACATATGGCTGTATCAAAGTTGAAAAAATAGCTGCTTGGGATCGTTTGTGGGGGAAGAAGAATAGACGGAGTTACAACTGTAAAGCCAAGAGTAATAGGGCATACCCTTATTGGGGATGCCCTATTTTCGCTATAGTCTGGATGGGGGGAAACTTTACTCGCGTATACTTTGAACGGATTGAATTCAGTAAAAAAGAATTCTCATTCGTTTAAAGTGTCAGCCCACCATCGACCAGTACGATGGAGCCCGTCATGTAGCTGGAGCGATCGGAAGCAAGGAATGTGACTACCTCCGCTAGCTCGTCCGGCTTAGCATAGCGGCCCATACGCATATTTCCGACTTCCTCTGGCACATATCCACCGGACATGAAAGCCTGTTCTACGCTCTTCGTCAGAGCCGTTTCCACACCACCTGGACAAATGCCGTTGATACGGATGCCTTTTTTCACATACTCGATTGCCGCACCTTTCGTCAGGCCGACAACCGCATGTTTGCTGGCGGAATAAGCGGATGCGCTGTGCTCACTTTTGACTCCAGCTGTCGAAGCGGTATTAATGATCGTTCCGCTTTCTTGTTCCTCCATTACCTTTAATACATATTTCATAC
Organism: Paenibacillus sp. TAF43_2; assembly: GCF_052113545.1. Classification (NCBI taxonomy): domain Bacteria; kingdom Bacillati; phylum Bacillota; class Bacilli; order Caryophanales; family Paenibacillaceae; genus Paenibacillus; species Paenibacillus sp. TAF43_2. Next base: position 35,017 of record NZ_JBFRDK010000017.1, on the reverse strand, counting down.
CGAGGAAGACGCCCCGGACATTAACGTTCATAATTCGGTCGAACTCGTTCTCATCAATATCCGCGAGCTTCGAGAACTTCTGTACAACGCCGGCATTGTTGAAGAAAATATCGATACGTCCGTAAGTATCGACGGCCGCTTTTACATAACGCTGAACATCCTCGCTTTTTGACACGTCGGCCGGTACGAAGATGGCTTCGCCGCCCTGTTCCTGAATCATTCGAACCGTCTCTTGACCGGATTCCTGATTAAAATCAACAGCGACAATCGTTGCGCCGTTGCTGGCCATTTTCAAGCTGCTTGCACGGCCGATGCCGCTCCCTGCACCAGTAACGATAGCTATTTTATTTTCCAACATATGAGTTCATCCCTTTCGAGTGTAATAGCAAAGGTTCTTTGCTTTCTTCATTGTAATGCGCTTTCATTTTTGAAAATTGTATTTTTCAACGATTTGTAGTACTTTCTTATCATCTTCTTTTTTAACCTTAATCGTACCCAATGGAGGTTCGTATGAATAAGCTCTCTGAGCTGGTTGTTTTTGGCCAGCTTCTCTCTGATGTGATTGGAATCCCTGTATTTATCATTCATCCGGGTCGGGCAATTGAAGCGGAATATGCAGACCGTTCGCTTCAGTCTAATCCTTACTTTACGTCCATTCGTGAACAGGTGGCGGGCTACGCTTATGCGCTTTATGCTGCAGAGCAGCCGGTTCATTTTACCCGATCACGGCTCCAATATTTTTTTGTGAATGCGATGGATGATAACCAGCTTACTGGCACGTTTGTCGTCGGTCCGTACATGAATGAGAAGCCGCAAGAGGGTGAATGGAACGAGACCATAAGCTCCCTCCCCATTGATAACCGGAGGCATTTATTGGAGTTGTACGAAGAGATTGCGCTGCTCTCCACGGAGCGCATAGCCGCATGTAGCCGAATGATTTATTATGTGCTTCGCAGGCAGCTCGTTGACTCGTCGATTAGTCTTCTAGCGGATGCAATGTCGATGCAGGAACCGGTTGTGGAGAAGAAAGAGCCGGATGCTGAGCTGTCGCGAAGACGTCGAAGCGGTATGCTGCACGCCAACCTGTCGCATGAGCGTGTCATGCTGCACTATGTGCGTAGCGGAGAGCGGGAGAGAATAAGAACATTCGTCATGGAATCCATCATTGCCGAGGACGAGTTTGGCGTGCTGGCCAAGCGGAGCAGGATTCGAAGCGAGAAGAACCTGATGATTACGGGAATCGCCCTGATTTGCCGAGCTGCAATTGAAGGAGGAATGCACGAGGAGGATGCGTTTACGCTGAGTGATTTCTATATTCAGCAGCTGGAGGAGAAGGATACGCTGCAAGCGATAAGCGCCATCATGAGCGAAGTATTGTTCGACTTCGTTGACCGGGTCTCGGAGGTTCGCCGGGGTCACTACTCACCCGCAATACAGGATAGTCTTCACGAAATCGCTAACCATTTATATGGTGACATTACTCTTGAACGGCTAGCCGAGAGTGCGAATCTTAGCCCCAACTACTTGTCGAGCCTATTCAAGAAGGAGGTTGGACTGACTATTTCCGAGTATGTCCAGCGTGAACGGATTGAGGAAGCGAAGAGGCTGCTCACACTGACCGATTATCCGATTACCGATATCGCAGCATGGCTGAACTTCAACGATCAAAGCTATTTCAACAAGGTATTTAAAAAATGGAATGGCATGTCTCCGAAGGCATATAGGAAGAGTGAACGGCGTCCGGCGCAAAAATATTCGGAATGAAGTGTAAAAAAACACTTACATCGGGAATATATAACAAAAAGATGATGGAGTGTTGATGTCATCGCAACCATATAGCATTTAAAGCAACAATACTGAAAACATAGATAAGCTCTCAGTAGAACTGATTCGTTCGACTGAGAGCTTATTTATGTTTTCGGAGAAGTTATTCCAGATCTACGAGCTGGTCTGTATTTTGATGCAAACGGAACAGCTGAGAGAGCTGCTTGGCAAGAAAAAGCGGGGTATAAGGCATATCATTGCGAAGCCAGCAGACAATTGTACCAATAAAGGCGGAGGAGCCGTACCAGATTGCAATATCTTTTGATATGATTACGGCCGGTTTAGATGAGGAGTTGTTTTGGTACTCTCTTCTGCTAGTGATAAGATCAACAATTAAATTTGAAAGCTTATCCGTGAAGATTGGTATGCGCTGTGAAGCGAGCAGGACCTTATAAAACTTAGAGTTTTCAGCAATATGCTCGAGCACTTTAAGTAGAATGGACCAATCCAAATCAGTAGAACGAGGCTGATTTCGAATGTCATGAAGAATAGTATGTATTTCATTAATCATGTCGTCTGATAATCTCTCAAGCATTTCCGGAATATCTCGGTAATGAAGATAGAATGTAACACGATTGATGGTCGCGCGTTCCGCAATACGATTCACAGTTATTTTTTCTAGATCCGTCTCCTGCAGCAAATCCACAAAGGCATCTCGAATCAATTGACGCGTGCGAAGTACACGTGGATCCATTCGCGGTGTTGTAGTTGACATAGGTACTCATTTCCTTTCCCTACAAATTATTTAAACGACAAGAATAGTTATTTATGTAGTTTATTCTCGGTATAGACGACAGAATCTGATGATCTGTAAACTAATAAACATTTTCAAAAAATCTGTAGTTTGTAAATTAGGCGTGATGTAATTATAATCTTTTACATTGAGTTTATTATACTACAAAGTGTTTATTAAATTCACGAACAATTTGAAGGGATTGAACATCATGAGTACAAGTTTAGCTTTTGACAGTAATTCAATTAAGAAAGGTCCCTTGTTGTTTGTCATGATACTGGGTGCGTTCATCGCAGTTCTGAATCAGACGATAATGAGCGTTGCGCTGCCAGAGTTGATGATTGACTTTAGCATTGAGGCGTCTACAGCGCAGTGGCTGACAACCGGATACATGCTGGTTAACGGGGTGCTTATTCCAATCACTGCATTCTTAATGCAGCGTTTTACGACCCGTGAGCTGTTTSAGTCTTCCATGATCATTTTTCTCGTCGGTACGATTGTTTCGGCAGTTGCGCCTAACTTCGACATTTTGCTAACTGGCCGCCTTATTCAAGCCGCTGGAGCGGGGATTATTATGCCGCTGTTAATGAATGTTATTCTGACCGTATTTCCTCCTGATAAGCGCGGAGCTGCCATGGGAATGGTTGGATTGTCTATTATTTTTGCTCCTGCAATTGGGCCTGCAGTCGCTGGTTATGTCATGGAGCATTATTCATGGCGTACGATGTTTTATGGCATGCTTCCAATTGTCGTCCTCATTATTGTGGTTGCTTATATTTTCTTGAAAAATGTAGCTGAACGAACCTATCCTAAAATTGATATTTTGAGCGTCGTTCTGTCAACAGTCGGATTTGGTACCGTTCTTTATGGCTTCAGCAGTGCTGGAAGCAAAGGCTGGTCAAGCGCGGAAGTGATTGCATCGATTGTTATTGGTGTGGTTTCATTGATTTTGTTTACATGGAGACAGCTGATTTCGAAGGATCCGCTTCTGGATCTAAGAGCTTTTAAATACAGCATGTTTTCTCTTACCACCATTATTAATATTGCTGTAACCATGGTCATGTATGCAGATATGATGCTGCTTCCGCTCTATTTGCAAAGCGCACGTGGATACACCGCTTTGGAGTCAGGGCTGCTTATGCTCCCTGGTGCGCTTCTAATGGGACTTATGATGCCGATAACAGGAAAGCTATTCGACCGGTTTGGAGCAAAATGGCTGTCCATCATCGGTATGGCTATTACGATTATCACAACGATCGGCTTCGTTAATCTGACCGATTCGACTAGCTATACGTATTTAGTGCTGATGTCCACAGGACGACGCTTCGGTATGGCAATGTTCCTGATGCCAATCACTACGGCAGGTCTCAACCAACTGCCTGCAAGACTAAATGCGCATGGTACTGCAATATCCAACACCATCAAGCAGGTAGCTGGCGCAATAGGTACTTCTCTGCTTGTTACGGTAATGGCTAGCCGGACAAAGGCACATCTTCTAGATATGTCTGCAGCAGGCGACGCGGCTAATTTTTCGAAGGAGCATATTATGATGGAGGCTTCTATTCAAGGGATTAATGATGCGTATCTTGTCATCATTGGAATCGGAGTAGTAGGTCTGGTGCTTTCCTTCTTCATTAAGCGTGTAGGGCAAGCCGAGGAAGTTGAAGATACTAAAATAGCTCTGAACCGAAAAACAGCTGTTGAGGCGTAAGGAATAACGGCAGTCAATTTTCCTAAATGTTTGCTCATTATAAATTATTAAGAAGAGCCTCGTGACTACTCACGAGGCTCTTTTTGTGGCTTGAAATCATCTAACTGGGTTCGCGTAAGCACGCTGTTTTTAAATAAGCAGCAAAGCTCTTAATATTCATCCGGATATGCTGATTATTGCCTTCAAGCTTGCTCATCATAATGCCGCCCTGCATGATGGAAAGGGAGAAGGTAGCCAGCGCCTCTATATCAAGGTCTGCCTTAAATTCACCGCTTTGCACACCATCGGAAATGATTTTTTTCTTGGCTTCCAATGTACCTTGCAGGGCTTGCTGGGCTCTCTCACGTAAGCCTGGATGACTGTCGTCGCTTTCAATAGCAGTATTAAGGAGCGGGCAGCCCCCGATGAACGGAGGCGCTTCAACGACATTCTCATATATTCGCAAATACGCCAGCAGCTTGCCGGAGGCCGTTTCCTGTTGACTGATTGCATGAGCAAGCTGAGCCCCAACAATACGCCCGGCATAACTAAAGGCTTCAAATGCAATCTCATCTTTACTGGAAAAATGACGATAAATGCCGCCTTTCTTAATGCCTGTCAGCTCTGTTATATCAGATAAGGATGAGCCCGAATATCCCTTTTGGTTAAAAAGTTCAGCGGCTTTCGTTATGATGTAATGGCGTGTCTTTTCACCTTTCTCCATCGTCATCCCCCCGTACGTAACTGTATTTGTACACGTAGTATATCAAACGAATTTGCACTCTTGCAAAACATACCATCTATGTTATCATAAAAGATACCGAACGGTATCTTTTATGAGCGGCAGGGGTGAAATGATAATGGGCACAACATGGTTTAAGGAATCCAGCTACGCATGGATTGGATTAGGGTCTCTTTGGATTATTGGATTTATTGGTGCATTGACCAGGTTCAGCATGTCTTTTTTTCAGGTGCAAATAGCAATGGATTTACAGATTAGCAGGGGATTTATTTCGATGGCATGGTCGACTAATTTATTAATTACAGCGATATGCGCTCCTTTGGGTGGCTGGCTTGTAGATCGTTACGGTGCAAAAAGGATATTGTTTATAAGTGCAGTCTTAAGTACCTTGGGTACTGGCGTTGTCGTGTTAGGGAACCAGCCTACCTTGTTTTTCATTGGATATGGCGTAATCTCTGGTTTAGCTGGTATTGGGCTGACGACAAGTTATATATTGATGTTTGAATGGTTTAGGCATCATCGTGCTAAAGCAATGGCGCTGCTTGGGAGTGCTTCCTCTGTAGGATTAGCGATTATTACGCCAATTTTTGTATCCGCGGGATGGCTGACTTGGAAGGATGCCTTTATGGCTTCTTTTGCCCTAGGAATTGTTGTGACATTACCTGTTATTTGGCTGGGAATTAAGAGCTCTCAACAGCAAAATATAAATAAAGCTCAAACGGATCATCCAGTAGAGGTCGTAGAGCATGGTATACCGCTTAAAGTAACAACATCACCTAAGAAATTTGTCTATCTTCCTATCTTTGTCGTTGTCGCTATTGCGCTGTTTACCTGCGGTATTAATATGGGTTCCGTCGAAATGAACTTGGTAGCTATACATCAGTTGGCAGAAGTGTCACCAAGCATGATCGCCTTATCCATGAGTATACTTGGCATTATGGARATTACGGGGGCTCTCATTTGCGGCTATTTTCTAGATCGATACAATAAATTAATGATGATGTCCATATTGTATGGTATACGTATTTTAGGTTTTGTTTTCCTTTTTATGCACTTGGGAAGCTCACCTATTGTATTTGCAATTGCGTTTGGAATTACTTACTTAACCGCAGTACCGGGAGGAATCCTTGTCATTAATGAATTTGCAAAAGGGAAAGGAAAACATACGGGTGTCCTTCTTCTATTTCATCAGGGAGGCGGTATAGTGGGGGCATTAATTGGAGGCTTATCTTTTGACTATTTTGGTAATTATCAGAACCTGATTTTTGTTGATATCCTAATCTGTATCCTCGTAACGCTAGGTTATTTCATATTATTTACGACACATAAACGGAAGCTTCGAATCCCCAATAATAAGGTTGCAGCAAGCGAGGCGCTTTGACTTATTTTAGGGGCAGATGCGCTTTAAAATTGGCTATCTAGATGATATGCTGAACCGTAAAGCGGTATTGATGAAAGGATAACGAAATGAAAAGCATATTGTTTAAATATATGACTAAATTTACGTCTCTTAGCGATGAGGAACAACAGGCTATCGTCGATGACATCCTTATCGAGGAATATAAAAAGGGAAGAGTACTCCTTAGACAAGGAGATGTTCCCACAAAGTGTTATTTCGTGCTGAAGGGCATTGTCAGACAGCACTTAATAGATGAAGCGGGAAAAGAGGTTACATCGAATTTTTTCACAGAAGAGCAAGCCGTATCGATCTTCAATCGTCATCAGCAAAATAAGCCGTCCGCGTACAACTTAACTTGCCTTGAAGATTGTATATTGGTGGTTGGGGAGCTAGATGATGAAAAAGGCATGTTCAATAAACACTTACAACTCGAATCGATGGTACGCATAATGGTAGAAGAAAATCTGGGTGAGGTGCAAGATGAGTTGACATCATTCATTGCTTCTGCACCTGAAGAACGCTACAAAGCGCTTTTGCGAAAAAGGCCTCAACTCATCAATCGTGTACCCCAACATCAATTGGCAAGCTATCTTGGCATAACGCCAGAGTCATTAAGCAGAATCAAGAAACGGGTCAACAACAGTGATAGTTAAGGAAGCTATCTTTCACTTTTGGGGAGCTTTCCTCCTCTGAGCAGCAGCCAAATTCCAAAGCCTAGCTCTCCTGCAATCATTGGCGCCATAAATACGACATTAAGTACATCAATTACCTCATTATATTGTGAAAGAAACGTTTTGCTAAGGTGAACGACGATATAGCCTATTGAAGCAAGCAGCAATAAAATGCTGATCACTTTAGGAATACGGTTTGATTTTAAAGCCACATAGCCCACAATGAATAAATGCCCGCCAAAAACGATCAATCCAATAGACCATACCGATTGGAATGCCTCAAGAAATAGCATCATAAGTGATTGCGTTTGTTCGATGCTGAATGAGACCAACTGGTCTGTATTTTTCGAGAGCAGCCATACAAGGATCAAGTTTAAAATGGCAATTCCGAGTATAGTCGTATAGGTAAGACGGAGCCATGCACCTAGCAAGGAAAGGCTTTTATTCAATGGCTCTAGGAACACATAAAAAGCCCAGGTGACTAGAATGTCAGAAATCATAATGATGACCCAGCCAAAGATTTCACCTTTGAAGAGGTTATTTGATGATACGATGTTGTTGAATGTGGCGCTGGCATCGCCCTCCACAACAAGGCTCCCATGGACAAAGCCATAGGAAAAAAATGAGGCAAGAGTCATGATGATAAGTGAAATGCCAGCCGTTAGTGCAGCAGTTCGCTGATTTGATTTTTCTTGTACGGTGAAATTCATAAGAAAGCCTCCTATAGATCCTGTATTGTTTTCATTTTAACTAGGAGGAGTATGACTGGTCATTGACTTAAATCAAGGAAGAGGGATTTTTAAATTCATGAATACGCCTCAAACCTATAATCAATCGGTGGATTACTGGAAGCAATATCAGAAGTTTTTTCCTGAAGAAATGCAGATAAATGAAAACGGATTGCCAAAAGAAGAATGGATGACTTGGAACAATGTTCATATTCATTTGGATCGTATGCCTGCTCCGGATGCAAAATTAAAAATTATTTTCATCCATGGCGCTGGCGGGAATGGCAGATTGCTGGCCCCATATGCACGAATACTGCAAACATACGGTTATGAAGTGGTATCGCCGGATCTGCCGCCGTATGGCTTAAGCTATGCAAAATCGGCAAAACAATTAGATTATCAGCTTTGGATTGACATACTTACTGCGTTAATTGATGAGGAATTGAAGCGGGACGGTAAACCGATTATTTTGCTGGGCACTAGTATAGGAGGCATGTTAGCTTATCACACTGCAGTACAAAGTAAGCAAGTGAAAGGATTAATAGCAACAACATTTGTTGATACAAGTGATTCCAGCGTTCGTGATCAATTAGCCCCTAACAAACTCATTAGCCGGTTGGGGAAATTTTCGATGGACAGTTTTCCTAATCTGTTAGATTCCTTACTTATCTCTGTTAATCGTGTATCTCGTATGAAATTAATAACGAACAATGTCGAGTTGACCAAGCTTATTATGAATGATGCTCATGCCGCAGGCACGAAGATCCCTTTGCGCTTATTAAGAACGTTCATGAATATGAAACCGGCAATAAAACCTGAGCATTTTGATGTTTGTCCGGTTTTGCTCGTCCATCCTCAATTGGATCCTATGACTCCGTATAGCTTCAGCAAACCATTTTTTGAAAAAATAAAAAGCAAAAAGGAATATGTAGCTTTAGAAGGGGCAGGCCATTTTCCAATTGAACAGCCGGGGCTGGAGCAGATGAATGCTGCAGTGCTATCTTTTTTGAAAACAATAGAGAACGAATAGTAAGTAGAACATCTATTCATATCGACTTAAAAAAGCCCTTTTGCGTAAAGCAAAAGGGCTGATATACGTTCATATGCTGTACGATTCTAACGATGGCGTTTGTCCCTATTTTTCTTGCGTATTTCCGATACCAAATTGTACCCTTGCATGATAATAATTAATTTGATAATATTTAGACATCTAATAATTAGACGTCTAAATATAATGCGATCATAAAGCTCGTATTATACGATCATATTACTTTATCGTGAGTGTCTCTAAGGAAGGGGTTTACGATTAATGGAAAGAATGAACGAGAAAGTGGCGCTTATCACTGGAGGAGCTTCAGGCATAGGCTTATCCGCAGCTAACTTGATGGCAAAAGAGGGAGCAAAAGTAGTCATTGCCGATTTTAATGCTGAGGGGGCCAAAGAAGCTGCCGAAAATATTAAAATTCAAGGCGGCGAAGCCGTTAGTGTATTTCTTGATGCCGGGGACGAAGTGTCCATTAAGGAAGCAGTTGAATTTACGGTACAACAATATGGTAAAATCACGAGCCTGTTCAACAATGTGGGCTCGACAAACCTGAAGAAGGATATAGATGTTGTTAACGTTGATCTGGATGAGTGGGATCGGCTTATGAATGTTAATTTAAAGAGTGTTTTACTCGGCTGCAGATTTGCTATCCCTCATATGATTCATGCTGGCGGGGGCTCGATTATTAATACAGCTTCTATGGCGGGTTTTCATGGAGATGCAGTTCGGGTTGCATACGGAGCTTCGAAGGCAGGTGTTATAAATCTTACCAAATATATCGCTACCCAATATGGGAAGAATAACATTCGTTGTAATGCAGTAGCGCCGGGATTGATTTTGACGCCAGCTGCTAAAAATAATATGCCCTCGGAGGTATTGGATATCTTCGCTAAATATAACGCACTGCCTTATCACGGAGAACCCGATGATATTGGACATACCGTCCTGTTCCTGGCTTCAGATGAATCCAGATTTATTACGGGACAGACGATTCAGGTTGAGGGAGGGCATTATATTGCAAACCCATCCGTCCCTGATTTCGAGCAATATATGAAACTGGCACAGCATCCATAACAGTTGAAGCTTGCGACTGAAGCGGCTAGCCAAGGTATGCTGACATGAATAATAAAAATTCGCTATGCGGTATTAATGATAGGAACAAATAGCAGATCAATCAAATTACGTTAGGAGAATGCGATATGGGGAAATTGGACAATAAAGTAGCAATCATTACTGGTGGGGCATCGGGTATAGGCGAACACATGGTTAATCTGTTTGCACAAGAAGGAGCTATCGTCATTGCCGCAGACATTAATGAGGCAGCTCTTGAATTGGCAAGTCAAAAACAGAATGTTTACGGAATGAAATTGAATGTTGCCTCTGATGATGATTGGCAGGCGCTGGCAAAGGATGTTCATGATCGTTTTGGTAAAATTGATATTCTCGTCAATAACGCTGGCATTTCTTCTGAAAAACCATACGAGCAAATCAATATCGAGGATTGGCAGAAAATGCTCTCCATTAATGGGTTTGGCCCATTTGCCGGGATGAAGCATGTCACTCCCTATATGGCAGCCCAAAAGAAAGGCTCCATCGTTAATATTTCTTCGTACACGGCTTTGATCGGCCAAGGCTTTAATCACTATTCAGCCTCTAAGGGTGCGGTTCGCGCGATCTCTAAAGCGGCGGCTACAGCCTTTGGCCGTCAAGGCATCCGGGTAAACGCACTATTTCCTGGGATCATTGAGACACCAATGACACAAGCTTTAAGCACCTCAAAGGACCTATTAGATCGCTTAATCCAGGCCACACCTCTACAGCGTTTAGGCCAACCTGACGATATCGCCCAAGCAGCATTGTTCTTAGCTTCTGATGATTCTTCGTATATTACAGGATCTGAGTTAGTAATTGATGGTGGATACTCAGCCCAATAATGTGTAATATGATGACAGCCCTTAATTTTAATTAAGGGCTGTCATTTATGTGCACCAAGGAGGTATTTATGGAAGAGCAAACCATCTTCAATCTCATACATAAAATGGACAAATTTACCAATAAAATGATTATTCAGTGGAACAAGTCATTCAATGAGGACTTAGGTGTTTCTCATGTGCTTGTGCTCGGCCATCTTAAACAAAACGGAAAGAGCAGGCCATCGGACATTGCAAAAATATTAGGGCTTACCCCGCCTACGCTTAGTTATTTATCAGAAAAACTTGTCGCCAAGAAATTAGCCGTCAGATTAATGGATGAGTCTGATCGTCGAATTATTTATTTGGGCATTACCGACAAAGGGGCAGATATTCTTAAAAGAGCACAGCTGGAGGGGCAACGGCTGCGTACAAATTTATTAGACAAATTGACTGAGCAGGAGCGGGAGCAGCTAGCCAATCTGTATAGTAAGCTGAATAAAGAGGACTAGATTTTCTGTATACGCACGATTGTGGTTGCGGTGAATAGTACTGGAGTTTGTTAAAAAGAGGATAGGTAAAGCTTTGCAAGCTGCCTATTATTTAAAATATGCCTAAGATCGTCCTATGGACGGTCTTAGGCATATTCTCATTTATGCTTATTTCTTTAATTGAAGCAAATTGATAATGATCGTTACTGCTTCGGCTCTTGTAGCCGTATCGTTAGGTACAAATAGGTTACCGCTGCGTCCGCTTATGATTCCCAATTCCTTCACTGCGGCTACCGAACCTTTTGCCCATACTGGAATTTGGCTATCATCAGCAAAATTTGTCACTGTAGCAGCTGTTGTATCTGCTTTAGCAGCTCTAGCCATCATAACTGCTAATTCTGACCGAGATATGCTCGCTGCTGGACGGAAGCTGCCGTCTTCATAGCCATTTACAATCTTCGCTTCGGATGCTTGCGCAATGGCCTTCTGAGCCCATTCTGCAATGTGATCTGTGAAACTCAGCTTAGTATCGTTGTCGGCAGGTTTTAGCGCATTCATCAGCATAACTGCAAATTCAGCGCGTGTTACTGTAGCATTTGGCTTGAACGTTCCGTCGCTGTAACCTTTGACGATCCCTTTGCTTACCGCTTGTTTAATCTGAGCTTCCGCCCAATGTCCTGTAGTATCACTAAAGTTGGATGAGTCTGTTACTGGCAATCCCGTTGCTTGGTCTACAACGAGTACAGCATACTTCGTAAAGTGATCGACCTCTACAGCAATATGGCTGCCGTTAATTTTGCCGCCGTTAACCTTCACCCATTCCTTCTTCACTTCATCAAAGTAGAAGATTGCGACCGTTTGATTACTGTTCAGTTTGGCTGAATCGAATGCAAACGTCAAAGTAACCGGTTTATTGAAGTTTTCAGGGAAGTTTTTTAGAACCTCATAGATCGAGCTCGCGAGAAGCTCATTTTTGCTAAGCAGATTTTGAGAATTCAATACTTTCTCGATCGATAATTTCAGCTCTTTGCTACTAGCACTGGCTGGAATGGTTATAACGAGCTCATTGTCCAATCTAACCTCGCCGGCTCTTCCAACGGGAAGCGTTAGGCTCCCATTCGTGGAGATGACTGGTTCGGAGCTGTTGCTTGAACCACCGCCGTTATTTCCATTGTCTACTGAACCATTGTCATGAGCAGCTCTTGTTATCGTTGCTGTATATTTAGTTCCAGTGCCGTCCTGAGCAATGACGAATAGTTCAATCCGATTGCTGCCTACATTAAGGGGAAGCTCACTGCTTGTTTCTCCATTCGCTAAGCTAATCGGACCAGCTACAAGTATATTGGCACTATTGTATACACTTGCTGTCACAGTGCCATACGTCGAGTCACTGACCGTAGCCGATATAGTAATGCTGGACAAAGAGTTAGGCACATTGCCCGTATAGGCGTATACATTTTCGCTTACCGTTTGATCTAATGTCACATTGCTTAAGGTTAATGTTTTCAAGCTTGCACTAGAGCTCAATGTTCTAAAATCAACTTCATTACCGTAGCTTACTCCAATTTCATTTATCACATATGCACGTGCATAATAGATTGTAGCGGATTGAAGTCCTGTGAGATGAACAGAAAAGGCATCTGCCCCATCTAATTCAGCTAAGGATTTGCCATCTATTACAGTAGGGTTTGGATGAGTGGAGTAAACGATTCCCCGTTCTGTAACCTCACCGCCGCCATCTGAAGTTACTGTTCCTCCTGCGATTGCCGACATAGAGTTAATTTGACTCACTTCTAGATCCGTTTCAACAGTTGCAGGCTCAATAGAGGAAGCTACAAAACGGTAAGTATTAGAGTAAGTTGTATAACCATCGTCATTCCTAGCTGCAACTTTCCAATAGTAGGTTGCTCCATCTTCTAACTCTATTTCGAATTCCTTCATATCTAAGTTATTTTCTTCGATATCGGTGATACTGTCCCAATTAATAAATTCCGAATCAGTAGAATAAATAAATTCATAAGAAACGGCATTGGCAGCAGTCTCCCACTGGAAAGTTGGAGATAGGGGAGCGAATGTACCATCTGCTGGACCTAGGAGCTGGGTATAACCCGGAAACAGTTCATTATTCAATAAAATCGGCTCATACTGAGCGTGACGAATCATTGTATAGCTGCCTTGATCATCCGGAATAAATTGAATGGCTTGCTTAGCGGTTAAGCTCTTCTCTCTCAGAGAATACGTTACATAGTCGCCTATGTCACTTTCTTGTATTCCGATTAAGGCATTTGAACCAAAAGGTTCATTAGCTAAACGTTCTGGATCATAAGGTAAGTGGATGGCCATAAGATTAGGGTATTGCAGTTGAATAACATTAGTAGATTCATATAAGATGACTTGGAAGGTTCCGAAGGGGTTCATATTAGAGTTGCAACAAAAGCGCATATTCGTATATTGTAATACAAATTTCCGATTTGGTGCTTCTCCAATCGTTTTGTAGAGGACTGTACCATCCGGCTCTAGCGAAAGATCAGCAAAAAAAGCTGTAATATAGTGATTTGGACTCTCTAAAGGCAGTTCTTCTAGGCTTTCAGGTGTTCCGTAATCATCGGTAGGATTGTTGAACATGAGCAGGCCGTTGGTATTAGCATAAACCTGTTCATTTTTTGTCCCGTAGAAATCAAACGAAAATCCAATTGGAATAGCGCCGGACACACCATCATCGGAATCATCAAAGTCTATCTTGGTTGCATCCTCATAAATGGGCTCAATAGGTTGATTCGCTGGTAATGCACTAGCAGCGTAAGCTTCTGAAGAATGTAGGGTAGACCCCCAACTTACCATAACCACAAAAGCTAAACCTAGCAATAAACTTTTACGTATGTTCTTGACTATCCGCACGTTTTACTTCCCCTTTTCCCTTTTCAAAATGATTGGCGGCTCTAAACTTACGCAGTTCTCCCGCATCATTTAACGCCACTATCAAATATAAATTATTATTCAAGTTACAAATAGTGTGCGTTGTCACCAGTTTTGTCATATGACAAGTTTATTTAGGCTTGGAAGAGCTACCGGAGAAGGATTTTATAAATAATCGAATCTGAATTTCATTAAACCGGATTTTTTGAAAAGTTAGTTCTATATCGTTACAAAAGAAAAGGAGCTGTCCCAAGTAGATGTATCTACGCTTGGAGCAGCTCCTATTTTTTATGAAGCTTAGGCAGAACGATGTCCCCCCTTAGCATATTTACAGCTTACGAACCTAGCAGGTCTTATTTCAACCATTTGTAGTGGATTAAAAATGAATCGAATCCTGGAATCGTTATTTTGAGAAAAGCAGCTCATAACACGTAAAAAAGCATGAAATAACGTTAATACGATTCGTTAAAATAGAGCAGAAGTCGTTTTCTGCATAATAAGCATCATACAGTTTGTTAGAGAAATGGTCTTGGGATTATGCGCTGTCCGTCCAGATAAATGAAGCTCGTTATTTGTTCATGTAACTAACATTCTTGTTTTAAGAGTGCTATGAATCCAGCAAGCTGGCTGCTTTTGAGGCAGCCTCTTTTCAAGTGGTATGAGCTAAATTAAAAAGACCTCGGCAGACGCTGCCGAGGTCAACTATATAAATAAATTGCGCACAAAGAAGGACTATGTTAATATTAATGAACTACTGATCATTTTATGAAAAATCAACAGATTTATCACATCTTATCTACACTATTATCTTATCACATGGATTTACAGTTTGTCAAATGTTCTTTTTCTTCTCCAGACCAAACGAATAAGGAGCGTGTTCAGGAGGATGATGAATGCAAAAGATTGGCAGCAAGAGCAGGAACGGTTGGATATGGTTACGAAACAGCTGCAAGCAAGTATCGCTGAGCTAGAGCCTGAAGTGGATCAGCTTCGCGATCAGGCGGCGGACATCCGCAAACGATTTTGGGAAGAGGTTACGGTCGATACGAGCACAGACGAAGATTTTGAAGAGACCTTCTTAACGATTAAGCAGCAGTCTGCGGTGTTGTCTGAACGGGAACGAAGCCACGCGCAGCTGAAGAGGCAGTGGAAGAGTATGAACCGCTTGCTGCCTTCTCCCTATTTTGGGCGTATCGACTTTCATGAGGATGGTCTTGAATCCAAGGAGCAAGTTTATATCGGCGTATCGTCCTTCGTCGATGCAGATGGCATGAGCTTCCTAGTGTATGACTGGCGTACACCTATAGCGAGTGTATACTATGACTATTCGCCAGGGGCGGTCGCTTTTGAAACACCAGGTGGGCATGTGGCTGGGAAAATGGAACTGAAAAGGCAATACCAGATTCGGGGCGGGCAGATTCAGAATTTGTTCGACTCAAGCTTAACTATAGGCGACGAACTGCTTCAGCAGGTGCTTGGCAAAGGCGCAGATGCACAGATGAAAAGTATCGTTGCAACCATTCAAAAGGAGCAAAATGAGATTATTCGCAATGACAATAGCCGAATGCTCATTGTGCAAGGAGCCGCGGGCAGCGGGAAAACCTCTGCGGCACTGCAGCGTGTGGCGTACTTGCTGTACAAACACCGCGAGAGGCTAAAAGCTGACCAAATCGTGCTTTTCTCGCCCAATCCGATGTTTAACAGCTATGTCTCTACCGTTCTTCCCGAGCTTGGCGAGGAAAATATGCAGCAGACGACCTTTCAGGAATATCTGGAATATTGGCTTGGACGGACATTTCGTCTGGAGGACCCGTTCGATCAGCTCGAATATGTGCTGATGGAAGAATCCGATGCGGGATACGAGGCGAGGATGAAGGGGATTCAATACAAGTCGTCGGAAGTTTTCCTTCAAGCTCTCCGAAACTATGCCTTGTGGCTCGGCCAGAAAGGCATGCGATTTCAGGCGATTCAGTTCCGAGATCGTGAATTAATTACCGCGGAGCAAATGAAATCGCAATTTTATAGCTACGACTCCTCCATCCGCTTGGTCAATCGTGTCGTTTTACTGCAGGAGTGGATAATGCGTGAGCTGGTCATGCTGGAGCGTAAGGAGCGGGACGAAAGCTGGGTGGAGGAGGAACTCAACTACCTCGATAATGATCAATATGCGGCAGCCTATCAGTTTTTGCGTAAAGACAAAGGGATCTTCGAGTTTGCAGAGCAATATGTCGAAGCCTATAACATCATGAACAATAAGCACCAGCAAGAGGACGATGTATTTGATTTTGCCCAGCAGGAGGAAGAGCTGCTGCGCCGAATGGTTGTGAAAGAAAACTTTAAACCGCTGAGGCAAAGTGTGAGACGGTTGTTATTTATAGATATGGTTGGTATTTATGATCAATTGTTCAGTGATAATAATGCCTATCAGGAAATGACGAATGAAATTGTTTCGCCTAGTAATTGGACAGAAATATGCAAGCAAACGAAAGAGAAGCTGAGCAAGCTTGAATTGTTTTATGAGGATGCGACACCATACTTGTATTTAAAAGAACTCATTGAGGGTATTCGGACCAATACGGAGGTTCGGCATGTATTTGTTGATGAGGGCCAGGATTACTCGATGTTTCAATATGAATTTCTCAAAAAGCTGTTTCCCCGCGCTCAAATGACGGTGCTCGGTGATTTCGGCCAGGCGATCTTTACGCAGGCGACGAACTTGCACGAGATGGATTCGCCGCTTATAAGGCTTTATGGTGAGACAGAAACGAAACGCTTCTTTCTCGTTCGCAGTTATCGCTCCACCCGTGAAATTGTGGAATTTACGAGGTTGTTGCTGCCATACGGGGAGGCGATCGTGCCCTTCGAAAGAGGTGGCAAGAAGCCGCTTCTCTGTAAGGCGGATAGCAGTGAGAAACGAGTGGAAAGAATCGCGGCAGATCTTGCTGCCCTTCAAGCTGAAGGCTTCGAATCTATCGCCGTCATTACAAAGACAGCGACCGAGAGCTGTGATGCCTACGAAGCGTTGACTGACGCGGGCTGTCAGGCGCTTCGGCTCATTACGAAGAAGACGCCTACCTTCGAGAATGGAGTGCATATCATTCCCGCGTATCTTGCCAAGGGAGTGGAATTCGATGCCGTGCTGATCTACGATGCTTCTTCGCAGACCTATCATCGGGAAAGCGAACGCAAGCTTTTCTATACGGCATGTACACGTGCGATGCACCAGCTTATCCTCTACACGACAGGAGATTGGACACCTTATATTCAAGCCGTGGATCGTTCCTTGTATGATTTGGAGCAATGAGAAATTGATGCACGTTTATTAGATAATTATTTTTGGTCCGATCGCTACTTTTGGGAAATAAGCTTGAGATATAAAAATTTTGAAATCATTAGGCTTATGTTCCATTTTCACGATTTAATATTTAAAATCAAAGGAATTACTTTGGTTTTGTCGAAATAGGTTGGATTATGATGACAAAAAGAAAAGCGGTCCTTATTACAGGGTCATTCTTTATCACCTTATTCCTCATTCGAATCATCTGGGCTTTTCTTCAGGCATCACCAGAGCACCCTCGTGCGGTTCGGGGCGAGTTGGATTTGCGCGGCTTCGACTTCACCAAGGATCGCACGGTTACAGTAGACGGAGAGTGGGAGTTCTATCCCGGCAAGTTTGTGATGCAAAGCGAGTCGAACACAATCTCATCCGAAGAGGGAAGGATGTTCATTCATGTTCCCGGAAAGTGGAACCTGTCTTTATCCGCGAACAACTCGCCATATGGCTATGGCTCCTATCGTCTGCGCGTCAAGGTCAACCCGGATAATGAACTAACCTATGGCATCCGCGTTTCGAACGTGCGTACTTCGTCCGAGCTATATGTGAATGATCGTTTTTTGGCGAGAGAGGGTCAGCCGGCAAAGATCAAACAGCAGTATACAGCCCGAAGCATGCCTTATACCGCTACTTTCAAGGCCGATACAGGCGAAATCGATATTGTCATACAAGTTGCGAATTATGACAACAGTATACGAGGCGGTGTAGTAGGATCAATCAAGTTCGGCAGTGAACTTGCGGTGGAGAAAGAAGTAGGGTTTTCCATTAACATGCAGTTAGCCGTAAGTGTCGTTTTGATAATTCAGGCCTTGTATGCGTTTATTCTGTATGTGATTGGCACCCGACAAAAAGCGTTGATCTACTTCTTTATGCTCGTTGTTAGTGCCGTTGTCATGACACTGCTCGACGATGATAAGCTTTTGCTAGTTTGGCTGCCGGCCATCAACTATGAGTGGTCCATTAAACTCGTTCTTCTGTCCTTTATTGGAGTAGGAGCCTTCCTACTGCAGTTTGCCAAAAGTCTCTTGCCAGAGCATGCGGAAAACAGAGTGTTCCGCTGGTTCCCCTTGCTTTGTTTGATTGCCACACTGCTGATTGTGTTTTTGCCAGCCAGGTACGCACTGAGCGCATTAGCTGTATACTACACCATAGATTTGCTCGCTTGCTTGTACTGTCTGATGTTCTCACTGCGTACGGCCCTGAAGAGCGATAAGAACGCCATTTATTTGGTCGTTGGTCTAACCTGTGTTTTGACTAATATTATTGGAGGGTATCTCAAGAGTCTGCTAGATATGGGCTATTATCCAATCGACCTGATCGTTGCGTTCCTCGCTTTTGCGTCTTTCTGGTTCAAACGTTATTCCGATACTTTCGCCCAAACGGCGGAGCTCGCCGAGAAGCTTCAGAAAGCGGACAAGCTGAAAGACGATTTCCTGGCCAACACATCCCATGAATTGCGGAATCCGCTGCATGGCATCCTTAACATCGCCCAAACTGTTCTGGATACCGGTATTAAAGATCAGGACGACAAAAACAAAGAGAACATGAAGCTGCTTATTTCAGTAGGCAAGCGAATGTCATACATGCTTAACGATCTGCTGGACATGACGCGGCTTCGGGAGAATGGCATCCGCTTGCATATAGGGAGTGTCCACGTTCAGGGAGTCGCCTCCGGTGTAACCGATATGCTTCGTTTTATGACGGAAGGCAAGTCAATTCGCATCGTCAGCGACATTCCCGACAACTTTCCTAGTGTCATGGCCGATGAAAACCGGCTTACACAAATTTTGTTCAACCTGCTTCACAATGCGGTGAAATATACTGATCAAGGACATATTATAATAAAGGGCGAGGTCAAGGACGGTAAGGCGAACATTGTCGTCGCCGACACCGGCATCGGGATAGATCTAGAGACACAGCAAAGGATGTTTGCTCCTTACGAGCAGGGGGACCCTGGCATAACGGCAATTGGAGGCGGGCTCGGGCTCGGGTTAAGTATATGCAAGCAGTTGGTGGAGTTGCACGGAAGCACGTTGGAGGTTAACTCCATTCCGGGCAATGGTTCGGTATTCAGCTTTACCTTGCAGTTATCCGATTCATCCATCCGACATTACGAGAAGGCTATGATTGCTCCGGTATCGGGTGTTTATGAAGAAGCGGTGGTTTCCGCTTCCTTTGGACTTCGCGGTGACATTTCCAAACTGGAATCAGCGACCGGTTCTGACCGGCCAAACATTCTGGTCATAGACGACGATGCTGTCAATTTAAGTATAATGAGCAACCTCCTTACTTCGGAAAAGTATAAAGTCGTCACGGCTGCAAGCGGTCGTGACGCACTTGCCATACTGAATACGAGAGAATGGGATTTGATCATTACCGACATCATGATGCCACGCATGTCCGGATACGAATTGACCCGTATCATTCGTGAGCGCTTCTCCGTCTCGGAGCTACCCATTCTGCTCTTGACCGCCCGCAGTCGACCGGAAGATATAGATACCGGATTCCTGTCGGGAGCCAACGATTACTTGAGGAAACCGGTAGATGCGCTGGAATTGAAATCCAGGGTACGGGCATTGACTGAATTGAGGCAATCGGTGCGCGAAAGACTGCGCATGGAAGCGGCTTGGCTTCAGGCGCAAATTCAACCGCATTTTCTGTTCAACACGCTTAATTCGATAGCCGCACTCAGCGAAATCGATAATGAGAAAATGAGAGCGTTGCTTGGAGAATTCGGCCATTACTTGCGGGCAAGCTTTGACTTTCGGAATTTGGAACGACTCGTTCCGCTTGAGAATGAGCTTGGTCTTGTCCGCTCATATCTGTATATCGAGAAGGAACGTTTTGAGGACAGAATAAACATTCGCTGGGATGTGGATGCAAGGATTCATTTGCAAGTTCCACCGCTCTGCATCCAACCTCTTGTCGAGAACGCAATAAGACACGGCCTGCTAAGCCGTGTTGAAGGCGGAGAAATTCATATCCGAATTACCGCAAAAGAACATGAGGCGGAAATTTCGGTCACAGATAATGGTATAGGGATGGATGAGGAAACGGTACGGCGCGTCCTGGACAGCCGCTTGGACGTAAAGGCGGGAATCGGCTTGTACAATACGGATCGGCGATTGAAACAACTATACGGCAAGGGATTGCTAATCCGGAGTGTTCCGAATCAAGGCACTATTGTCAGTTTTGTCGTGTCAAAATGAGGGAAGAGAAGAGCATTAATTAAGATCTTAAGATTCTAGTGGATAAACCAGGTTTACCTAACAACCATTGCCGACTTAAACAGTCGTCGATGGTTTTTTTTGGTTCAGCAGGTCATTTTTCAGATATAGCACCCATTTTCAATGTTGTATACTGCTTTGGTAATGGCAAGCTCCATGTCAGTGTATGGCTGCTCAAATGAGGTGGTTTGATTAACTGAAATCCTCCCGGTTAGAGTTTTCTTTTTGATAGAACATGCAGTAAACCGGTAAGTTGTCGAAACTCGTTTCTCTATTTAAGGAAAACCCAAATCTTTGATATAAATATACATTCTCTTTATTTTCCGTATCCAGCGCGATTCCCATCGAGTTCATATCCGCATTAACGATATTCAACAAGTGCTTCAGCAGGGCTTTACCGACTCCCTTGCCCTGAAGCTTCGGTTCCACACCGATCATGATGAGGAAATGATGCGTCCATGGGGGCGCGGAAGACCTTGTCACTCGCATATAGGAGTTAAGGAGATGTAATGTTGTTCCTGACATTGAAAATAACAAAGGAAACAGTCTTCCAATGAGTAAAAATCCTCCCCATATACTCTGAAGCTTGTTTACATGCGGCTTCTCTACGATATATGCGCCAAGCAAACTTTCATTTTCGAAACAGCCCCATACTTCTTCATGGAGCAAAAAGCTCTTATCAAACATAAAAGATACAAAAGATGTCATATGACTTCTTGCCGTGCTATTGCACTCAGAGTCGCCGAATAAATGCAGGAATAAGGGGTCTTGGGAAAAAGCTTTGCTCATGAGCGAAACGAAGAGGGCCTTGTCCGACTTTGACAGCTTCACTATGCTAGGCGAGGCGTTCATGCTTCTTCACCTTTACTGCGATCTGCTTCACCATAATGATCAACTGCGAAGCTAAAGAGCACTTTAAGCATAAACAATAGGCTGGTGATCAACATATAGGGCGTTATTTCCGGCAGCAAAGGTACGCTGCCGAGGCCAATAGATAAGAGCAAGCCTGCAACAAATCGTTGTGATTGCTTCCCAATAAGGGCATTTACGATAAAGGCTCCAATAATGGTATAAGCCCATACCCCTACTGAATACCAAATATCAGCATTGAGAAGAAGCGCAACAATCACGATATGGAAATGTATCGAAATGAAAACGATCCGATTCGTCTTTCTCACCGCATAAAAGTTGCTGGTTGAAGCGGTAAAATTGGCTATACAGCCGGAAAAAATATCGAATATTAATAATAATGCCAGAACGCTGCGCCATACCGGAAAATTTTTGGTCATTTCAGGGGAGATCCAATACAACGCAGCAGTTAGCATTCCTCCAAAAAGCAGTATCGTCAGAATAGACCTAATAGATTGTTTTTCGCCCAAAACATCATGTAAAAAAGAAGGGATTGGTATTTGTCTCATTTTATTGCACTCTCCCATTTTTGTAGTTTTGTAGTTAATGGACTCATTAACTACAAATTTATTATAGCCATACAGGAGAAAAAGTTCAATAGTTTTATACTCACTTTATTGAAATGCTACAAAACTTGAGTTACACTACAGATGAGGTGAAGAAGATGGACGGCTTTGGAAGACGGAAACAGAAAAAAATGGAGCAAATATATAGCGTATCGTTTGAGTTGTTTTCCAAACATGGCTTTCAGAAGGTTAGTGTGAACGAGATTGCTCATAAAGCAAAGGTTTCCCCAGCTTCCATTTATAATTATTTCGGTACAAAAGAACAGCTCTATGCCGATACATTGATGGACTGGATGGACAAGCAGTTGGTGCTGTATGACAACATTCTTGATTCGGAACTGTCTTTTCCTGAAAAGACTAAAGAAATCATGCTGTTGGAGGCCAAAAATTTAAACATGTTAGCAGATGAATTTCCAAAGGTCCCATCCTCTGAGTGGAGTGGATTAATGCAAATGATGGAGAGCTATAGCGAGCAGAAGGTCGTGCGCTTTTTTGAGAAGTTTGTCGCGCTTGGCAAGCAAGAGGGTTATATCCATAAAGGCCAAACAGAAGAGATGTCGATGCGTTACTTCACGATGTTCAAGAATGAAATTGGTCGTCATTGGGAGTCATCGACTCAAGAACACATAACTAGGAGTATGGATCAATTGATGGAGTTGTTCTTTTATGGGTTAGTGGGACAGGTACAGAAGCAGAAACATGCCGAGGAGCAAAATGGATCTACCTTCTAAAGAGCCCGTAAAGTTGGACCTTATCACACAAATCGAGCGAAAACGATAGTTCGCATGATTCATGTTTACAAAGAGAGGGCCGTCCTGCAAAGGAAGGCCTTTTTTCTCTCCTTCTCATAATGTCATATGTATTTTATTGTTTTGGCCTTTACCTGTAACCTTTCCATAGATAGTAGGCACTTCTATATCATACGGAAGAAAGGAGTGGGAGCATGCTTCAGTATATTGAAGACGCAAAACAAGGGGATCGGCAAGCTTTTGAATCTATTGTCCGGCACTATACAGCAATGGCAAACGCGGTTGCGTACGAGAAACTGCACGATTTTCAACTAGCGGAAGATGCAGTGCAAGAAGCATTCACTGAAGCCTTTCTGCATTTAAATAAACTGCGAGTAGGAGAAGCATTTCCGGGATGGTTCAAAGCTATTGTGATACGGCAATGTTATCGTATTACGCGTAGAAAGCGTCATCCCATGGTGCCATACGAGCAAGTTGTGCAATCGGCAGAGGCTCAAATTAGTGTCTCTGATATTATTGAAAAAAGAGAGCTCCAGCAGTCCGTTCATGATTCTATAGCTTTATTAACACCGAAAATGAGAATTGCGGTTCAATTGTTTTATATTCAAGGGTATACTCTTCAAGAGATTTCGAGCTTTGTGGGCACTTCGGTTCCGATATTAAAGAAGCGGCTCTTTGATGCTCGTCGAAAATTGAAGGGTGCTCTGCCAGTAGCCGATTTGATCTCCGTATATAATCATTTGTATGTAGGAGGAAAAGGCGTGCTTCATATTGTAAACGGAGATTCAGTAGCAGAGAAGCTGCGGCAAGGCATTGTGCAGGGCGAGATTTTAGTATGGCGGGAAGTGTACCCTCATGGTCCTGTGTTTTTAGATTCTGCTGCATTAGACCATCGTTCTAGACGATCACAATATTTGGAACAAACAATGGGAATCCCTCGCTCTGAATTTGTTCAGGGTAGTGAAGCGCAGGAGAAAGCGTTGGCTGATTTTCATAAATATGAGGAGATTGTGCTTTGGTTTGAGCATGATTTGTTCGATCAGACGATGCTGTGCTATTTGCTCCATTGGTTCTCAAGGCAGCCTTTGCTGAAAACAAAGCTGAGCTTATTGTGCATCGGGGAATATCCGGGAATTGAATTGTTTCGCGGGTTGGGACAGCTTTCTCGGGAGCAAATGGAGACGTTATCGGGAACTTGGAAATCGATTGGGACAGAAGAGCTGGACTTAGGCCGAGTGTTTTGGCAAGCCTATACGTCACAGAATCCACAAGAGTTGCAGCAATTGTTAAGTCAAGATACGTCCGTGCTGCCGTTTGCGCAAGAAGCATTTCAATTTCATTTATCGCGGTTCCCATCTATACAAAATGGTCTTGGCATCGTAGAGCAGATAACGCTTGCGATGATCAAGGATGGAATAAACGGTCCATATGAATTATTTCAGCATGTTGGAAACAAACTCAACGCCTTGGGTATGGGTGATTTGCAATACTGGCATATTTTAAAGGAAATGTCTCGAGATCCGTATCCATTAATACAAATCGGGGGATTACAGACGTTCCCGTCTTATCTTGATTCATCGATATCATTCCGCGATTGTATCGTTACGTTAACCGAATTCGGAAAAAAGGTATTGGATGGAAAAGAGGACTGGATCGCGAATAAAGGAATAGATGAGTGGTATGGCGGAGTGCATTTGCAGGGATATTTTCCGCGGTGGCGCTGGAATACAATCGAACAAAAGGTCATTGAGATAGGCGCAGAAACGTGACCTTATTTAAAAGATAAAGTTTATGCTTAAAGGTGGGGTGGGGAGATGGACAATCGCATCCTAGAAAGAGGCCTATCGATTATATCGCAGTGCAAGGGTCGAACGGGTGATATATGGGAGGCGCATTTCGGGGCGGCAGCAATCGCAAGCTATTTTTTTGTAAAAGAAAACCTGATGCCAGCCGAGACGTCAGCTCGAATTGCAGCAGAATCAGACGTGATGCTTCGCAGTCGAGCATACGAGCATATCGCTGGCAGCGGAGGAGAGCTGAATGCCGAAACAGCCGAAAAACAAATTCTGGCTGCTCTACTGCCTACAATGGATGGGCTCCACTGGGTCGGACACAATGTTATCTATGCAGCTATCAGTTTGATGGCGATCAGAGAACTTGACGGTTGGGGACAAGCGGATGATATTGAAGGCATTACGAGCTTGATTGCATCTTTTAATAAAACCATTCCCGGAAGGTCATGGCTAGGGTATTCGGCATCGGACGTGAAGCGGCTGGAAGTGGCAGAGAGCGATCGGTTTCCTGCTATTCAAAATGCTGAGCAGCTATCCGAATTTATCATAAATGAACTTTCGTCTTTTCAAACCATTTACAGATCAGAGGCTCACCATGATTTAATTGGACATATGCTAACTTTTTCGCAAGCATTAACGATTTTGCATGAGCTCGGTCATGTCGAATATTTTCTGAAAGGCATTCCCTCTCTTCAAAAGCTGGTTAAAGTACTTCGTACCAGTCATCACATAAATCCGGAGCAGCCGCCAAAATTGTTCTCTTCAGTAGACCGTTGGCCTCTTCCACTGGCATGTCGATCAGAGTGGTTGCCTATTGAAGATGAATATTGGCTGCAAGGCTTTCAACATACGGATTGGGATTTTGGTCACACATTTAAATTCCCGTACAGCTTTTATAATCATATTAACCGGCTTGCCACACCCAACCTTCAAGCAGTGGAAAACTTCCGATACATTATCGGGTAATCACGAGCGCATTGTTGCTGTTGAACGCAGTGTAAGTAAAACGTATCCTAATTTGCCGGCGTCGTCACGATGCAGTATGAATAATAGAAGGGAATCTCTATGTTATTAAGGGTTAGAATGCTCAAAAAAGAGGCTCCGCGAGATGATCATGTCATCTGCGGAGCCTCTTTTAGCTTGATTTATGTGCAAAGAGTCTAGCTCTAGCCCGCTGCCCAAACGTCTAATTCAATTTTTAATTCGGGCAAACCTAATCCTTTAATATAAGCAACCGTCATGGAAGGAGGCGTTTGGCCGAACACTTTATCCCAAATGGCATAGAAATGCTCCCAATCTATTTCTTCCGTAGCCCAAATGTTGATTTTAATGACATGATCAGGAGTTAATTGTTGTGAAGAGAGGATATCAACAATATTACTCATTGTATTGGTTACTTGTTGATTAAAATCGGTAGGAATATTGTTGTTCTGATCAATGCCAATTTGGCCGGAAAACACATACATCTCCGCATTTCTGCTTATTTTCGTTACATGACTATAGCTGCCAACCGGCTTCGCTATATTTTCCGGATTATATCTATGAACAACCTGATTATTTAAATTCATCGTTTGTAAGTCTCCTTATGAATGGAAAATAAACAAATATGAATAGTTTATTTTCACTGTATTTTTATCTTTTTATGATTGAAGACAGACCTATCCCGTCTTAATCAATTTTAGAAAAAAACAGCAGTAGAATACCCGATTCCAACAGATAAGGATTTAATCGATCTCTTCTTCATCAAGTATCCCTCCTTCATTTATAAGTAAAATAACTTACTGTAGAATAATAACATTGTTGAAGTGAAAAGAATAGCAAGGTTGTTGCATGTTCACCAATGAGGTAACAACTGTTAACTTTGCTTTTTTAGAAGCTGTGCTTGTATATTGTTAGTATATCTTTTATTTTTTAAAGGATTTTATAGGGAACATGCATGGGTTCGTGAAAACTAGAAATGTACAAAGAGAATAATACTTTTCTATCGAGCCAGCCATATGTGTGGAATAGACAACCGGGAGGAAACAAAATGAGTACACAGAGTCTGGGAGTTCCATTAGAAGGTTTTGCTGAATTTAGTCGAACCGTAGCTGCAGAAGGCGCGGTACTGTTGAAAAATGAAGGACAAGTGCTTCCGCTTCGAGATGGCGAAAACGTTGCTGTTTTTGGCAGAACCCAAGTGAATTACTACCGCAGCGGTACAGGTTCAGGCGGGAGCGTCCATGTTTCTTATACAACGAATTTATTAGATGGTCTTCGCGGTAAAAAGAGTCTAACAGTCAATGAAGAGCTTGCGGCTGTCTACGAAAAGTGGATTGAGCAAAATCCATTCGATAATGGCGGCGGCGGCTGGGCTGCTGAGCCGTGGCACCAGAAGGAAATGCCGTTAACTGATGAACTAGTGTCGGGCGCAAGAGCTAAATCGAGCAAGGCAATCATTGTGATTGGACGTACAGCGGGAGAAGATCAGGATAATGCCGATGCACCGGGAAGCTATCAGCTAACCTCGGACGAAAAAGCGATGCTGAAGCAGGTAACAGCCTATTTCGAGCAAACCATCGTAGTGCTGAATGTATCGAACATTATTGATATGAGCTGGATGAACGATGAAAGTTATGTCCACCCCATTTCAAGTGCGATCTACTCTTGGCAGGGCGGCATGGAAGGCGGCAACGCCATTGCCGATGTTCTGGCCGGAGAAGTGACTCCGAGCGGTAAATTGACGGACACCATTGCTTACTCCATCGATGATTATCCATCCACTCGAAACTACGGCAATGAATTTAAAAACTTTTATCAAGAGGACATCTATGTAGGCTATCGTTATTTTGAAACATTTTGCCCAGAGAAGGTTCAATATGAATTCGGATACGGGATTTCGTATACCTCATTTAAAGTCGATTCTGAGCAAGCAATACTGACCACTAAAGATGGAAAAAAATACGTTGAAATTGACGTAACGGTTACCAATTCAGGAGCTGACTACGCGGGTAAAGAGGTCGTGCAGGTTTATTATGAAGCACCGCAAGGGAAATTGGGACAACCGGCTAAAGCTTTGGCTGCATTCGGCAAAACCAAAGTGCTTCAAGCAGGTGAATCAGAGCGCCTTACAGTGAGTTTTCCTGTAGATACAATGGCATCTTATGATGACGCTGGTGTGACAGGGCATGCTTCCGCTTATGTTCTAGAAGCGGGAACGTATCGTTTTTATGTAGGAACAAGCGTTAAAAACCTTATTGCAATAAGCGTACAAGGTCAAGACGGTTACGTTGTGGAAGCACTTCAAGTCGTAGAGCAGCTGCAAGAGGCACTGGCACCAATAGAGGGCTTTAGCAGAGTGAAGCCGGGCGCTCGGAAGGAAGACGGTTCATATGAGCTGATTACGGAAGAAGTACCCACTCGCAGCGTTTCCTTAGCAGAACGGATTGAGAAGAATCTTCCTGCAACACTTAAGCAAACTGGAAACAAAGGATTTAAATTAAGAGATGTTTATGAGCAGAAGGTTGGCATGGAAGCTTTTATCGCTCAGCTTAGCGATCAAGATTTGGCTGCCATTGTCAGAGGAGAGGGTATGAGCAGCCCGCTTGTTACGCCGGGTACAGCTTCGGCTTTCGGCGGAGTAAGCGACAGCTTATTTAATTACGGAATTCCGGTTGCTTGTACAGCAGATGGCCCGTCAGGTATTCGCATGGACAGCGGGCAGAAAGCGACTCAGGTTGCCATTGGCACCTTGCTTGCGGCAACTTGGAATGCTGAGCTGGTCGAAGAGCTCTACGTTATGGAAGGGCAAGAATTGTTAAGCAACAACGTAGATGCTCTGCTTGGGCCTGGCCTCAATATTCGCCGCAGCCCGCTGAATGGCCGCAACTTTGAATATTTTTCAGAAGATCCGCTCATTTCCGGTGTATTTGCAGCTGCATGTACTCGAGGTATTATGAAAGGCGGCTCTAATGCTACGCTGAAGCATTTTGCCTGCAACAACCAAGAAAAGCATCGCAGTAAAGTAGACGCTATCGTATCAGAGCGCGCTCTTCGTGAAATTTATTTGAAAGGCTTTGAAATTGCGGTAAAAGAGGGCGGCGCGAATTCAATTATGACCTCCTATAATCCAATTAACGGACATTGGGCGGCTTCTAATTATGATATGAACACTACCGTGCTTCGCGGCGAATGGGGCTTTAAAGGTATTGTCATGACAGACTGGTGGGCCATCATGAACGATGTCGTCAATGGAGGAGCAGCGGATCGTAAATATACGAACTGGATGGTTCGTGCACAAAATGATCTATATATGGTTGTTCCTAACTATGGAGCGGAAATCAATGGCTGGGATGACAATACGATTGAATCGCTGGAGAATGGAACGTTAACAAGGGGCGAGCTTCAACGCTCTGCGATGAACATTTGTGAGTTCATTATGCATGCCCCTGTATTCTCGAGAAAACAAGTCATTGAAGAGAAGGTCGATACTTTCAAAGCGAATGCATCTCTATCTCCGGAGCAAGCACAAGTACTTTCTGAGAATGCACAAGTTAAACCGGAGGCAGCAGGATCAAGCATTATGAAAGTGGATCAAGCTGGCCAATACCGGATTATTGTCAGCATTATGTCTCCTGAGCCTGAACTGGCTCAAAGTGCTTGCAACGTGACGCTGAACGATCAATTGATGACGACTATTCAGACGAATGGGACGGAAGGCAAGTGGATCAAGCAGAAGCTTGTGAAAGTCGAGCTGGAAGCAGGTCTTTATGAACTGAAGCTGGAATTCATCAAACCAGGCTTGCAGATTGAATGGATCGAATTTAAAAAAGTGTAATACACAATAGCTGTGCGTCATACTAACCAGAAAGAACGAGGGCACCCGAAAGGGTGCCCTTGATTTTTGCCTGCTTATAAAATCGGTATAGTAATGCTGTGACTTCATTGCTCTGCTACTAAGCCCTTTTCTTTGAAGACAGCACTTTATGTATAAAATGCTTAGGCGGAATATGGCTGGGTGATTGTTTATTGGAATCGTTGGAATGGATAATTAATGCTAGCAGTGCAACGTTTATGGAAGTAGCTGCAGCCTGCGAAACGAGGTAGACATTTTCCCAGTTCGGAGCAAATTTATTTTTATATTCATAAAGCCCCTTAAAGTTATACAGCTTGTTCCCATACTTATAGAGAAGCTTGATGATGTGCGAATCAGTAACGTTAGCAAGCGGAGCCATGCCTAAGCTGCAAACATCATAGGCTTGTTCTTTGGCCCAAAGGAATAGTGAAACAAATAGAACATCCATTGTGCCATGCGGGCATGCTTTTGTATAACGCATGAGATCAACCGTTAATTGCCGACAAACAGATTCTTCTTCCGTTGGTTTAATCAATGGCTGATGATCGCCTGCAATGGTGACAAAAGCTTCATAATTTCCGTCAGGCCCAACAAGCACCGCGACTGGAAAACGCATGACATACTCCTTTGCAAAAGAGCCTACAGAAAAGCTTTTCTCCTTCCGATTCCCCAGCCATTCATCCGAAATGTCTTGAAGACGTTGGAGGAATGAGTCGGAATATGGCGGGTGCAGAACCTCGAAGGTAAACCCGGAGCGACCAAATTTATTCATGCGATTTCGCAGCTTAAGCCATTGCTTTCCATTCAGTTGAAAGGTAGCTAAGTCGACCTGAGCTTCTTCTCCGATTTTGGAGCAGCGCAGCCC
The DNA here is from genome assembly GCF_052113545.1 of Paenibacillus sp. TAF43_2. Lineage (NCBI taxonomy): Bacteria > Bacillati > Bacillota > Bacilli > Caryophanales > Paenibacillaceae > Paenibacillus > Paenibacillus sp. TAF43_2. The sequence continues at coordinate 4,591 of NZ_JBFRDK010000017.1, read as the reverse complement.
GAGCTTCTCATACAGTGATAGAAATGAGGATTTTGCTTGATAGAATACGGGTATTTGCTTATTCTCATTGCAGTCTGCTACAAACTGCTCAATAACGCGCCTAGTAAACCGGGGGTTTCCAACAGGGTCGCCAAGTACAATTCTTCTATTTAAGGCTGTGCGGTACACGATCAAAGCCTCGTAATCGGAATCCCAGAACCATTCTTTATCGCCAAGGTAGTATAAATGCGTGTGTGAGTTATTGCCGTATCTTTCAAGCAGTTTTGTCAGACGTTCTTCAGAATTGACATCAATCATGGTGAAGCCTCCAAGTAAGCAGTCTCTAGGAGCCAGCTGAAATAATATTTGTCTTCCTATTAAACAGAGATTATAGTTAAAAATTATACCAGTAATACCTAAGTTTTAGGTTTTTTTCTTGCGAATATAACGAATGTGGAGGAAGTTTTCATGAAAAAAGCATTGGTCGTTATCGATGTACAGGAAGCCTTTTTTTCGTTGCCGGAAAATTATCTTTACAAAAAAGAAGAGTTAGTAGCGCGAATCAATGAGTGGATTACTGCCGCGCGGGAGGGCAATGTCCCCATTATTTTTATCCAGCATACAGATTATGACAACGCAAATGATGAATTTTATGTAGATTCACCGGATTGGAAGCTGCATCATGGGCTCGACATAAGGGCTAAAGACACAGTCATACGCAAAACAAGCTGGGATTCGTTCTACGATACCGAACTAGCATCTACGCTAGAGGAAATGTCGATTGAGCAGCTTATATTTGCTGGAGCACAAACGGAGTTTTGTTTGGACACCACCATTCGGGCAGCTTACAGCCGTGGTTACAAGAACAATATTTTAGCGAAAAACAGCCATAGTACATTAGATAACACCGTCCTGACTGCCCAAAAAATCATCGAACATCATGAGAAGGTTTGGAATAGAAGATTTGTTACTATACTTGATGTGAATGAAGTGGCATTTTAGGAGCGCAATCTATTTTCAAGCCTACTTTTACTAGAAAAAATGATATAATGGTAATAATTTCTAATGGGAGGGGCTTGAAGAAGTGCGTTTGATAAAAAATGCTATATTACTAGTCTTAATATTTAGTTCTTTATCGTTATTTGAGTATGGGAATTCGGTCAGCGCTGCCGGTAAGCCACTCATTAAGGTCATTGTTGATGGTGCTGAGATTAAACTGCCCGTAAATCCGATTGAGGTTAAGGGAAGCGCAATGCTGCACGCAAAAAGTATTTTTGATGCGCTGAAAATCAGCTCGAAATTCGACAAAAAGCGGATTACCGTGAATCACGGGGGAGTTACTTTTAAAGCGGAAGTAGATCAAACGCGTATTTATATCGGAAATCGAGAGCTTCGTTTGACACAGCCGCCTATTGTAAAGGACGGACGCACTTATGTACCGGCACGATTCATTGCCATTGTACTTGGCAAGGATGTGAAATACGATTCGAAAAATAGCCAACTGGTTTTCGGATTGACTGAAGATGCGAAAAAGGCTTTACTGCGTAGTTTGTTTGAGGCTGCGAGGAAGGGCGATGCCGCTGCGGTTACAAGCTTGATAAAGCGGGGAGCGGACCCGAATGGTAAATTGCTCGTCGAATATTTAGATAATACACCATTAAATTATGCTATCTCTAATAACAGAACGGATGCTGCTCATGCACTATTAAATGGCGGGGCTACAATCAAGGATGCTGGTTCAGACATAGGCTTTAGTGTAATTGTGCTCCAGAATGCTGAATTGCTGGATTTACTGCTTACGTCAGGACTAGACCCAAATTATAAGGATAGGACGGGTTCGCTGCTGGAGTCAGCATCAGGCATTATTGGCATTTCTGAGAATGGAACTTTTTCAAAGGACTTGTATCCTTCCCCAGCTCTGGTTGATACATTGTTAAAGCACGGAGCTGACCCGGGGATAGACAACTCCCTCTATCGTGCTGTCCATGCTCAAAATTACAGTATTGTACAAGCTCTACTGAAAGCAGGCGCTGATCCTTATAAAACGAATCAACACGGCACTACACCGTATGATTTAAGTGTTCAGCGAAATATAAACCGTTGGCTGATCATACAGGAAAAACGTGTTGGACTGCCAACGCTAAGCATTACGGATGCTAAGGGGAACATAGTTGAAAATGGAAATTTAAATCTTCGCTCCATGGATGATTTTAAGAGCCCGCAATCCTATGTTGATTGGACTGCTGGACAAATTCATGTGGATGAGCCGAATGGCAAATATCAAGTCGTGAACGTAACGGTAGACGGTGGCACGTATATTTTACCGCAAAGTTTTAACTTTACGATCCAAGGTGAGACGGTAACACCGAGCACGTTAAAATTGCCTGATTTCAATGTCAATGGTACGTTAAGCAGTGAATTAGTTCCCATAAATGGCGGATATATTATGCTTTATCATAATCAAACATCTACATTARCTTTTATAAAAATTAATGCGAAGACGTTTAATCTCTATGCGCCTGCGGGGCAGTATCGGATCGTTGGATACCGTGATGTTTCTAATAAAGCGCATAGTGTAGAAGCCGATTTAACCATTACTAATACAGGTGAAGTTCAGGCTATAGCAATCGATCTAAAAAAAGTGGATAACCCTATGAATCCATCGTAAATAAATTTTAAAAAAGGGACCGCTCAAGGCGGTCCCTTTCCATTTGTTAAGACGATTATCCAGAACGTTTATATAAATAGGGTGGAACGATAAAGGATTTATGATGAAATGGCAATTGGTTAAATAAAGAATGCCACCATTCGCAGCCTAGATCGTCCGAAACCGTAAAAAGTTGTGTGTTGATTTCATCTGTTTGCTGTGAAGAAAGCTGGACATGATGAGCCCAGGTATCCAGCAATTCATCCAGCATTAGCTCGACATCCGAAGGCAGCTTCAAGTCTGACTCGTAATCGCTCATCCATTTCCCTTCCTTCCTACAGCCTTTTCTTTGGGCATCATACCAAGCATTTCGGCAAGCTGACGGCGTGCCAGCAGTATTTTGTAGCGAACGGTGCCAGAGGGCAGCCCAAGCGCTGCGCCGATTTCACCGCTTTTCATGCCGCCAACAGCCTTCATGAGCAGTATAGAACGAAGCTCCTCGGGCAGCTCTCGAATGGCTGACTCAAGCTCGTGAAATTGCTCACGGCCAGCCAACAATTGTGATAGGTCACCATTCGGACTTGGAAAGCTATACAGCTGGATTTTTGATACAGCTTGTTTATAGCTCTGTGATTTCCGATAATAATCCTTTACCCGATTGGCAGCAATCGAAAATATCCAATACAATTGTTGATCCTCGGGTATGCTTTCGACGACATCTTTGCGGTTCCAGATTTTCATGAATACGTCCTGCAGCAAGTCGGAGGCCGTTTCTTTACTTTCTGTTCGTCCAAGTAGATAAGAATAGATTTGCCTTGAATGTGTACGATACAATTGCTGAAACAAAGCCTCTGCGTTTATCGGCATAGCTTGTTTCTCATTCATCATCTCTGGTTTTGATCGTTCCTGTTTTTGAAATGGCAAGGTACTGTAGTAGAGGTACAATAGCTTTCGAAGCTGTTATATCGCCAATGACTACAATCTCGGAAACTTTGCTTTTAATTAATTCGAGTTGCACATCATCATCCATTTCGAAATTTCCAATCAGCACCATACACATTTTTTCCTCGACGAATTCAAAGAAGCTGTTGGAGAACGTGTCATCTCCTAGAAATAACCGTACATTGGAGGATGTATTGGAATAATAAATGATTTGGCCGATCATGCGCGATATGGCGCTTCCTAATACGACTTCGCTCCCTTTAGGCAGTATCAGCTGTCCAGCTAAAATCACATCCTGAAACCCGATCTTCTCCACCGGTGAAGTGATGACCGCCTGCCCCGCAATGACGACGATGTCCTCAGGAGCGCCATTGCTGTTGGCAAAAAACTCGCCTCCCAATGAAACTTGCCCGGACAAGATTTTCACTTTGCCTGCCGTAGAAGGGACTAAGCAAACGTATCCAATATTTTGCTGGGGTATGCGATTCAAAGCACTAGCTAGCGATTCTGGGGCAATTATGATACCAATGTTGCTAATGGAGGTCACATCGGCCAAATCCTCAGCTTTCACTCCGGTCAAATCGAGAAGACCCATATTCTCCAAAGCTCTTTCTTGAACATTAGCTTGCTGTACGTTTTCCATACGCTTCACGCTCCCATCATTTTGTAATTACACTAAATATAACGTATGACATTTAAAAGTGTTGGGAGAGAACAAAATAATTTAATGAATTGCATCTTTAACGTTGCTTCGTTATCGTAGCATTAAGAGCGATACATTAATGATACGTGTTAGGGGATTCGGACGATGAAAAAAAAGATTTTGATTGTTGAAGATGATATTCACATATCCAAAATCATTAAAATGAATCTCAACCTTGTAAATTACGATACGGCGGAGGTTTATGACGGCTTGGCGGCGCTGGAGCTGCTACAGCGGGAAAAGGTTGATCTTATATTGCTGGATGTGATGATCCCTCATTTGGATGGATTTGCGCTGATGGAACGAATGAAGCCTTACCA